>JAKAAD010000018.1 GCA_021802305.1 bacterium | reverse complement strand
GCCCTTGCTTCTTTGCCTCCGGGCATTTTCCCCCTTACTTCGGAAGAAAAGGAGACGAATTGGGGGAAGGAGATGACCATTGGACTCCACTTTGCAAAAGAACTCGACTTCTACCAAGCAATCACGGCATTTAAACGCGCAGAAATCCTTCTCCCCACGGACAATCTCCTCCGCCGCATGGATCTTCAATACGCCATCATGTTTTGTTATTACTTAGCGGGAAAATGGGAAGAAGTTCTCTATACCTATGATCATAGCGATCTTAAACGCGTAGGCACTTCCTATTTGCCTTATCACGACATCATGCTCATGCGCTATGAAAGCTATACGCATCTTCACGATAAACAAGAAGCAGAACGCGTAAAACAGATATTTGCGATCCATTATCCGGGTGAAGAACTGAGGCTAACCATTGCTGATGCAATCTATTCAGGGAACATTGCTAAACTCAACAAAATCATTGAAGAAAAGCAAGTATATCCACAACTTCATGCCCTCATTGAACAATATGCTGCTGTAAAAAAATCTCCTGGGAAAGCGCAAGCGCTGAATGCTCTCATCCCGGGGATGGGGTACATGTACTTAGGCCAATATCAATCTGGCGTGACTGCCATCTTATTGAATGGGCTCTTCATTGGCGCTACTGTCTACTCCTTTAATAAAGGCAACGTTGCGGCAGGCGCTATCTTTGCAAGTTTTGAGGCGGGATGGTATTTTGGTGGCATTTACGGTGCAGGGCTCGAAGCAAAAGCGTACAATGAAAGGATGTTCGAAAAAATTGCGACTCCTTTCATGATGCATGAAAGGCTCTTTCCCATGCTCATGTTGCACTATGCTTTTTAAAGGTTTCTTTCTCCTATTCCTCTTTTTTCTTCCCTTGTGTGGTCACTGTGTGCCCGGTTACATTGTACCCTGGGGCAAAGATGCTGATCTCGTCACAAAAGTTCCTCTTCCACAATCTCCACCCCTTCCCCTGGCAAGCCGGTTCGCTATCAAAGTCATTCGCTTTCATCAAACGGTTCTTTCTCCCGTAGATGGGCCTCGCAGCCATTTCTATCCTTGTTCTTCAACATATGCACTGCATGCCATCAAACGCCATGGCTTCATTAAGGGCTTTCTCATGGGATGCGATCGGCTCCTCCGCGAAAATGGAGAAGCGTGGCATTATCCTGTCGTTTGCATCGACAACCAACTCATCAAATACGATCCCGTACCCGATGCGCATCGTCCTCCAAAGAGTTAAACGCGCATGCGTTTCCGTGCAAAACGAAATCATCGGTGCCATTGATCTTGGATTACTCCTTCTGTTTGCCGTGCACAAAAACGATGGGAAAGAAAGCATCAACCGACTTGCCGACAAAATTGCCCACCTCCGCATTTTCGAAGGAGAAGACGGAAAAATGGGTCTCTCTATCCAAGATGTAAGAGGAGGAATCCTCGTCGTATCGCAATTTACTCTCTACGGAGATTGTTCTCATGGACGTCGACCCGATTTTTTTGATGCAGCATCTTCTGAACAAGCCGAGCCGATCTACAATGCCTTTGTCGATGCCCTCAAGCAGCGCATTGCACATGTCGAAACAGGTCGCTTTGGCGCCCTTATGGACATCGAGCTCACTAATCACGGCCCAGTGACTCTTGTGTTTGATTCGATCTAGCGAATTTTCTTCCTTTTAAAATTGCCTTGCAACTGATAACGTATACGGGATGGAATATCGAACTTTAGGATTCGTACCATTCATCTGTTGCATAATGGGCAAGCTAATTCCAAGTTGCAAAATCCATCTTGCAGAGGATAGCCAAATGCTTGGCGTCAACAAAATGATATTCCCTCCGGAATTTGGATCGGTTGTTCCGTGAACTTTATCTTTTTCGGTGTAGGTGCCATCAAATTCTACCATTACATCAAAAATGTATCCTCGTGGACTCAATTGCTTGATATATCGTGCAAATCCCCACTGATAAAGATAAGAATTGCCGATTTTTGTCCGATGATGCGTCGTCGTGAGATTCGCTCCGTAAGAAGTAAACGCATACCAATCATAAGAGAGATAAGCGAGTGTCGTTCCTAGAAAATAGGTAAAGGACTCATTCCCCGTGCGTGGGGTTTTTGCGCTCGAACCTGTTGGAAATTGCACATTTGCAACCAGAGAAGCTCCCAGCACATAATCGATGCGCGATCGAGAGTAATACTCATATTCTAGTTGTACAATCATATCTTCCATGCCGGAAGAATGAAAGGAGCCCGATCGATTCCCTGGAGTCCATGGAACAAACAATACGACATCGAGATCATCCCGAATTCCATAAATCACAGTAGGCATGATCACATTCGTGCTCTGATGATGAAACTTCGTATAAGTTTCAGAAAGCTGAGGCAATAGAGCCCTTTCTCCAACGAGCAATTGCCCAAAGCTGATCAATGGAGCGATTTGCGTCACCACCGGAACTGAAAAATTGCCGATCGGAAGTGGTTTTTCCTTCTCCTCAATTTCGTGTGCAGATAGATATCTCAAAGGCCAAAGCAATCCGAAGAAGATGATCAAGGCGTGTAGCTGATTTGTCAAATTCCTCCTTTTGCTTTCAGCGCATACTTTGCACATAGTTAATGAAGTTTTTATTTATATAATAGGGTAGAGCTTTTTTAGCTGAATGCGAGCATCTTCTTCTCTAAAACGCCAGTTATACTGAAATGGATTCAAAAGTTGGGTTTTGGCTATGCCAGCTTTGCAGCACATTTTAGCTTTCTCTCGAGCTTGGTATGCATCTAGACACTAAGTAGAGTGGAATGTTTTCTACCTTTCCGTCGCATTGGCATTCATCGCTGTCGTACGCACAAGTCTCGCTGGCGCATATTTTTGCCCATAAACGAGCAACCTCTTTTTCTTTGGACTGACTCCAGCCTTTACCTTTAATGGTGTAATCCCATGCTCTTCTTCGACGAGAAAATCTACTTCAGCAACTCCTTCACTTGCCCAATAATAGAGTTCCGAATGTGCGCGAGCAATACGTTCTTGCGTAACAAAATTTTCAGTAAACGCCTTCTTGAATTCCACAAATAAAAGATCGCCCTCAAGGATTGTTTTAGGAGAAAGATGGCTTTGTGCACAAAGCAAACCAACGTCCAGCAAAAATATTTTAAACATGTGGTGATTTGCATAAGCGTTTACTGGGAATTTCAGCGTTTCTACCAAATAACTCTTATGAATCAACCCTGCATCCACTAGCCATTGGATTGCGTCTTCGTAATCTCCCCCGCGAGCACTTTTTCTAATTGACGCGACCATGAATTTTTTGTTCTCTTTATTTTTATGACTTGTTGTGGATCTAGAGACTCCTCAAAATAACGCCCTAGCTTGCCGTCTTTTTCAAAGTTGAAATAGACGGTGTTCTCGTACTCCGTTTTCTCAAAATGCTTCAGGGAATAAGTTGTCCCAACTTGACGTGCTCCGTTGATAATCAAAGGTTTGCGTCTTTGTGAATTTTTCCAAAAAGTCAGCAGTGCATGAACATTTCTCTTCATACTTTAAGTATATAGGTATAAAAATCACCTTTTTCGTTGGAAAAACGTGTTCATCGTACACTTTTTTCGAACGAAAACGTGGATTACACTCGAATAAGCCCGGACTTTAGTACGTTGATCGCCTGCTCTAGAAGGAAGACGAAGCGATCGATCTCCGGGAGGGTATTGTAGATCCCAAATGAGACGCGAAGCAAAGAGGACAACCCAAAGTGCTGTAGCGTTGGCTGCGCACACATGTGCCCTGAACGAAGGGCTACTCCTTTCGCATCCAATAAGGTGGCTAAATCGAGTGGATGAGCCTCTTCCACCGTAAAACTGATGATGGCGCCCTTATGTGCAGAAGTACCTACAATGCGAAGACCCGGGATCTTCATGAGCTTTTGCATGGCATATTGAAGAAGACGATTTTCCCATGCAGCAATGCGTTCTCTTCCCACCGATTCGATGAACTCTATCGCTGCGTTTAACCCGAAGACCTGGGAAATGGGAGGGGTCCCTGCTTCAAATCGCAGCGGCGGTGGCTGAAACGTAGACTGCTCAAAGGTCACTTCTTCGATCATATCTCCACCTCCTTGATAGGGAGGCATGGCCTTTAGTAGGGGCAATCTGCCGAATAATACTCCTATGCCTGTTGGCCCATAAGCCTTGTGGCCGGAAAATGTGAAAAAGTCGCATCCCATTTTTTGCACATCGACGGGCATATGGCTTGCACTTTGTGCACCATCCACGAGAACAACCGCACCCTTTTTATGAGCTGCTTTTGCAATGTATTCAATGGGATGCACTGTTCCTGTCGTATTTGCGATGTGTGCAATGCTCACGATCTTCGTTCGTTCTGTGAGCAGCTCTTCCAATGCTTCCCTATCCAATTCTCCTGTGGAAGTAATCGGTATGACTTTAAGCTCTGCCCCACGTTCTTTGCATATCCACTGCCAAGGAACGATATTCGAATGATGTTCTGTCAAAGAGATGAGCACTTCGCTTCCGGGTGTGAGTACAGTGCTTCCCAATGATCGTGCTACTAAATTGATCGCTTCTGTTGTGCTTTTTGTGAAGACAATTTCTTCAGGCGACGAAGCATGGAGAAAGGCACACACGCGTTGTCGTACGCGCTCATATGTGCTCGTTGCTTCCATAGCAAGGCCATAAACAGAACGATGTACCGTTGCATACTGTTGGGCGTAACATTTTTCGCAAGCTTCCATGACACACTTTGGCTTATGAGCAGTTGCCGCGGTATCTAAGTAAATGAAGTCCTCTTTCCCCTGAAAAATGGGAAATTGTTTGCGAATCGCTTCGATGTCTTTTGCTTCAAGAGATTGCATTTTTACCTTCAACCACTACGTCGCGGCAAAATCCTTGTGCAATCAATTCTTCCGCTTGTGCACTACTTACTCCCCGACTTTGGAAGTAAAAGATTTGCAAAGGATCCACCTTAGCAATCGTCGTTCCGTGGGACGCCTTCACATCATCTGCATAAATTGCCAAGTTAGGCTTTGTCTTTGCTACTGCTTGAGGGCTCAAAAGCAAACTGTCGCTTCGTTGGTATGCATCTGTCTTTTGTGCGCCTCGCGCAACGGTAATTTTTCCCTCAAAACTTAGTTGTGCTTGATCCCAGAGCACTCCTTTAAAGCGTTGCATTGACGATGCACAAGGAGCTTTATGTGCAACATGCACATGAGAGTGCATCTGAGCTCGTCCTTTCAGCCGATCGCAACCAAGCCATTCCAGCACACTCTCTTCTCCCAAAAGCTGTACGAGAATTTCGCGGCGCGCAAGCACTCCTCCATAACTCAAGTGCTTGCAACGGAGGGCGCTCTTTTTTTTCAATGTGAAACGATACTGATCAAAAGAGATGCCTTCCTTCCAATGTGTGCGATCTTCTATCAGTTGCATTTTTGCATTTTCTTCTAATGAACAAATAACCGTAGCTAGTGAGCAATGCGAATGGCTCTCTCCTAATCCATGAGAAGAGAAAATGCACTGCACAGATACTCCTGAACGAACGTCTATTTCAAAGCGCAAAGGCACGAATGTGGGCTCTTTGCCTTGCATGACATGCAGGATGTGAATGGGGACCCCTGGGTCTTTATGCACGACAAAACGTCTGGATTCGCAACAGAGTGCAGCACATAGTGCTGCCATGGGGTCTTTTTCGTTTTCAACGTCATGCGATCCCATCTCCCAAGTAAAACTATCCGGTGGGAGAAGAGAAAGATCGCTCCATGTTTCAACAAAAAAACCATTGATAAACACCAGGAGAGCGCCTTGGCAATGGGGCAAAATGTCCTCTTTTTTCCCATGTGCATTTGCTTGAGGGAATGCAAACGATGCAGCGTACAAAGACTGAAGGGATAGATAGCGATAGGATTCCTCAGATTTTTGAGGAAGTCCTAAGGCACAAAATCGTTGCCAAGCACTCTTTTGCGCATCTGAACGCACTCTCTGTGCAAATTGCATCTCAAGTTGCGTAAAAAAAGCTGTTCTTTGTGTCGTCATTGCAAAAATGATTGATAGCCTTGTTGTTCTAGTGCCATTGCAAGTTCTCTCCCTCCGCTCTTTGCGACTTTCCCATCCACGATTACGTGAACATAATGGGGTTGGACGACTTCTAAAAGGCGCTTATAGTGCGTAATGAGCAAGAGTGCTCGATCGCTTGCATGCAATTGCTGAATTGCAGAACCCACGCTTTTCAATGCATCGACATCCAAACCGGAATCCGTTTCATCTAGAAGAGCAAGTTTGGGTTCTAATACGGCCATCTGCAAAATTTCACTGCGCTTCTTTTCCCCTCCTGAAAATCCATCGTTAACATATCGGTTTTTGAAGGAAGGCCCCACGCCAACAAAATCCATTTTCTCTTCTAACAATTTCAAGAAATCACTCTCTGAAAGCTCTTTCTCTCCATGGGCCTTTTTCTTTGCATTGAGTGCAGAGTGTAAGAGTTGTACATGGGTAATTCCAGGGAGTTCTACAGGGTATTGAAATCCTAAGAAAAGTCCCCTGCGTGCTCGCTCCTCAGGAGCAAGAGCAAAGAGGTCTTGCCCTAAGAACAACACTTCTCCTTGCGTCACCTCGTAGGATGGATCTCCTGCTAACACTTTAGCTAGAGTCGATTTGCCCGCACCATTAGGCCCCATCACGGCATGAATCTCTCCTGCACCTATGCGAAGATCTATCCCTCGCAAAATCTCTTTTCCTTCTGTGCGTACGCATAATCCTTTGATTTCTAACATATTTACCCCACCGAATTCTCCAATTTCATCGCAAGGAGTTTTTGCGCTTCCATTGCAAACTCCAATGGCAATGTGTGAATGATCTCTTTGCAAAATCCATGCAAGATCATCTGAATCCCATCCTCGCGAGAAATGCCTCGCGTTTGTAAGTAAAAAAGTTGCTCCTCATTGATTTTTGATGTTGATGCTTCATGTTCTACCTCGCTCGATGCATTATGCACCTCAATGTAGGGAAACGTATGCGCAGAACATTGACTACCCACAAGCATGGAGTCGCATTGTGTAAAGTTGCGTGCATTTTCTGCGCGAGATCCTATTTTCACAAGACCGCGATAGGTATTGCTAGATCGATCCGCAGAAATGCCTTTGGAGATAATCGTCGAGCGCGTGTTCTTTCCAATGTGAAGCATTTTTGTTCCTGTATCCGCTTGCATTTCTCCATTCGTGAGCGCAATCGAATAAAATTCTCCTACAGAATCATCTCCTTGCAAGATACAACTGGGATACTTCCACGTAATCGCGGCGCCAGCTTCTACCTGTGTCCATGTAATCTTGGATTTCTTTCCTGCGCAGCGACCTCGCTTTGTCACAAAATTGTAGATCCCTCCTTTTCCAGTCTGGGGGTCGCCTGCGTACCAATTTTGCACAGTTGCATAGCGCACTTCTGCACGTTCTTTCGCAATAATTTCTACAATGGCTGCGTGAAGTTGATTTTCATCGTAAGCAGGAGCAGAACAACCTTCGAGATAGCTACCATAGGCACCCTCTTCTGCAATGATGAGCGTGCGCTCAAATTGCCCGCTTTGTCGATCATTCATGCGAAAATAGGTTGAAAGTTCTACAGGGCATCGCACCCCCTGAGGTATGTACACAAAAGAGCCATCGGAAAAAACAGCTGAGTTCAGCGCAGCAAAATAATTATCCCCACTGGGCACCACGGATCCTAAATATTCTTCTATGAGCTCCGGAAATCGCACAATTGCTTCTGAAATGGAACAAAGGACCACTCCCGCATCATTTAATTTTTTTTGAACAGTCGTCCCCAGTGAGACAGAATCAAAAACGACGTCCATTGCTACATTGCCAAGGCGTTTTTGTTCGCTGAGAGGGATCCCCAAACGGTCAAAGGTCTTCAAAAGTTCCGGGTCGAGCTCTTCTAGCTTTTGTATAGACTGTTTCTTTTTAGGAGCTGAATAGTAGGAAATCCTTTGATAATCCAACGGAGGAATGTGCAAATTTGCCCACTTTGGGGGTTCCATAGAGAGCCAACCGCGAAACGCTTTTAGGCGAAACTCGAGAAGAAAAGGAGGTTCTTCCTTCTTCGCGGAAAGAGCTCGGACGGTCTCTTCGGTGAGCCCTGGAGGAAAATGTTCGGTTTCGATGGTGGTGGCGAAACCATATTTATATTCTTTTTCTAAAAATTGTTGTGTACTCATAAACCGATCCGCCTTTAGACGGGGTTATCGATGATAGAGCATAAGGGATAGGGCCATTTTTCCCAAGACTAGAGACTATTCTCAAATGAATTCAAAAATTGGGATTTTTGAATTCATTCGTGTATAGTAAACGGTTACTCTGCCTTTGTTGCATGATTGTATGTCCTCCTGATTTTTTCTTTAGAATAACAAAAAAGCTGGGTCAAGGCCTTACAGAGTTTTGATACATGGCATTGGCTTTTGCCAAATGCTCCGGCAAATCAATCCCGAACACTTCATGCTCAGTACGATGTACTTTTATCTTCAACCCATGGAAAAGCCAACGAAGTTGTTCGAGTTGTTCTACTTTCTCGAGAGCGCATGGGGGAAGATCCACAATGCGCTCCAATGCACGATTTGTAAAGGCATACAACCCAACGTGCTTGTAGGATGTACTAGGCGGGTCGTGTCTACTATGAGGAATGGGACTTCTAGAAAAATAGAGGGCAAATTCCGCCGCATCGCATACCACTTTGGTAATGTGAGGATTTGTTAGATCCAAGGGATTCACAATTTCTCGTCTTAGGGTCCAGATGTCACTTTTCAATGCGTTCGCACTTTGCAAAAGTTCTTTTATCATCCCTGCATGAATCAATGGTTCATCTCCCTGCCAATTTACCCAAATATCTGCATGGATAGTTCCTTTTCTCATGATTTCTACGAGTCGAGCTGTGCCTGAGGAACAGCTTGGGTCCGTGAGAAGCGCTACTCCTCCCTCTTTTTCTATGCAACGTGCAATCTCTTCGCTATCTGTCGCAACGGCAACAGTATGAAAATCAGGAACTGCTTTCGCTGCTTCCCATACACGCAATATAAGAGGTTTGCCCCAAAGTTCTGAGAGCATTTTTCGGGGAAACCGAGTAGAAGCTAATCGAGCAGGGATGATGCAAGCAATGCGTGTCATATTTGGTGTCCAAGATACCACTTCACGGTTTTTTTGAGACCATTTACAAAATCATATTGCGGTTTCCACTGGAGCTCACATCTGATTTTTTCGCTAGAAAGCGCATAGCGAAGATCGTGACCGGGTCGATCGTCAATATGCTCTAAAAGAGCATACAGAGTTTTTGGGTCTTCTTCTCGACTTTTTGCAATTTGCTCGATGATAGCGTGAGCGAGTGCCACATTTCCCATCTCGCATCCCCCTCCAATATCGTAGATCTCTCCTGGGCAGCCTCTCTCTAAAATCGTCCACACAGCAGCTGCATGATCATCGACGAAAATCCAATCGCGCACATTGTGTCCCGTGCCATAAATGGGAATCTGCTTTCTTTGTATACAGCTTGTAATGACGCGGGGGATGAATTTTTCCACGTGTTGGTAGGGACCATAATTATTACTGCAATGAGAAAGCGTACATGAAATTTCATAGGTTTTCCCGTAAGCACGCACAAAGTGATCTGCAGCGGCTTTCGATGCTGCATAGGGAGAATTGGGTCGATAGGGCGACTTCTCAGAAAACGGCTCTTCTTTGAAATCAAGGCTTCCATAGACCTCATCCGTAGAAATGTGATGAAAATGGATTCCTTTTCTTTTGCGCACGACTTCCAACAGAGCAAGTGTTCCTCCCACGTTTGTTTGGTAGAACGCTGTAGGATCAACTATGCTTCGATCTACGTGACTTTCCGCAGCAAAGTGCACGATTGCATCAATCTTTTCTTCGCAGCAAATCGATTCCACGAGTGCTTCATCGCAAATATCTCCTTGTACAAATCGATAGCGCTCATCGCACTCAATAGAGCGAAGATTTTCCGGATTCGCGGCATAGGTAAGCAGATCGAGGTTCACGATGCGCTGACACCAAGAAATATGAGCAAGGCCAAATCGAATAAAGGAAGAACCAATGAAGCCGGACCCTCCGGTGACTAGGACGCGAATGGATTTATTCTTTGAGAAAATCATCGATCGCCTTTTGCCAATCTCTTGGGGAATGTCCTATTTCTTTCGTGTATTTCTCTGTATTTAGTATGGAAAAAGTGGGTCGGGCTGCTTGTTGCATAAAGAGAGAGGCTTCCACAGGGATGATTTCCTGACAAGCAAGAGAACATCCATCTTTTAAAAGTTTTTCTCGGACGTATGTTGCAACTTCAAATCTCGTAACGGTCCCGCGATTTGCAAAGTGCCAAATTCCGCTTTGTTCCTGAAGGGAAAATATCGCTTCTGCAGCATCTTCTACATACGTAAGCCGCCCTTGCTGCTCTTTAGCTACGCGAATCTCTTTACGCTCTTTCATCAAGCGAGGAAGAGAAGAAAAAAAAGTTCTTCCTTGATGCCCAAAAAGCCAAGAGATGCGCAAGATGCATGAGGAAGGGTATGCTTCCATCACCGCTTGCTCTCCTTCCCGCTTGCTCTTGCCATAGACATTGCATGGAAAACAAGGAGCCTTTTCATCATAAGACCCTGGCTGCGCTCCATCAAAAACGTAATCCGTGGAGATATACATGCATTTTGCGCCCTGCTCTTTTGCGATATTTGCAACATTTCGCGCACCCTTCGCATTGATCTCGTAAGCAAGTGCTTCGTGATTTTCTGCTGCATCGACATCTGTAAATGCAGCACAATTCACGATATGCGTGGGTTCAAATCTCTTTGCATGAGTTTCCAAGATCGATGGATTGCAAATATCCCCATCCTTTTTTCCCGTGGCTAGCACTGTGCATCCTCTTGCTTCGTACATCCGAAGAACGCTTTTTCCCAACAAACCTTGTCCGCCTAATATCCACACTCTCATAATGATGTAAAAAGTGGGTTTGCGAGGTCGCGCTCTGAAAGGATGGGCTCTTTGATGGGCCATCTAATGTTGATAGAAGGGTCATCCCAACGAAATCCTCGTTCTTCTTGGGGATTATAGGGAGTGCTTACTTTATAGGAGACATGTGCCCCTTCGCTCAATACACAAAACCCATGAGCAAATCCTTCTGGAATAAAGAGCTGATCGCCTTGTGCCGCATCGAGGACGACCCCCTCCCATTGCATGAACGTGGGGCTCTTCTTTCGAATGTCGACGACGACGTCAAAAATGGTTCCATGAAAGATCGTGACGAGCTTCGCCTGACCGGGAGATCTTTGGAAGTGCATCCCACGCAGCACATTTTTTCGCGAAAAAGAGTGGTTATCTTGCACAAAATGGCCATGAATTCCGCAGGCTTCATATGCATCTTTGCGGAATGTTTCTCGAAAAAATCCCCGATCATCCACATACATGGGCATTTTAATCTTTTTCACATCAGGTAAAAAAAGAGATTCACAAAATATATCTATTCTTTGAATCATATTCAGTATGTAGAATAGGATACGCATGCATTTATTTCATTCTTTAGGACACGTTTTTGGAGGAACGCTTCTCATTGCGAGTACGACGATTGGCGTAGCAACGCTTGCGCTTCCGATCGCAACTGGCGGGGGAGGATTCATTCCTGCTATCATTGTGTATTTCATCACATGGACGTTTATGATTTGTACGGGGTTTCTCATTCTCGAAGCCTGTGCTTGGATTCCTCCTGGATCCAATTACATTACGATGACCTACCGCTTGCTCGGGTTACCAGGAAAGGCGCTCTGCTGGGTTGCTTATCTATTTCTATTTGTCACAGTCCTCACGGCTCATGTTGTGGGAGGAGGGGCTGTACTTAATGACATCACGCATCATGTGATCCCCTTAAAAGCGAGCATGCTCATCTATGTCTTGATCTTTTCTCCAGTGATTTATTTCGGGACGCGATCTGTAGATCGCATGAACATTGTTCTCATCTCTGGGCTCATCCTTTCCTACCTTCTCTTCCTTTTTTTTCTTACGATCACGTACGTGTATCCCTACTTCAACGACAAATGTGGGGTGCTATTTGGGGTGCCTTTCCCGTTCTCTTTACCGCGTTTACTTATCAAGTGATCATCCCTACGCTGTACAATTACATGAACCGCGATGTAAGAAAAGTGCGCCATGCCATCTGGTACGGCATGTCGATTCCACTCATCGTCTATATTGTCTGGGAACTTCTCATTTTGGGCATTGTTCCTGCAGAGGGTCCGCAAGGACTCATTGAAGGAGCAAAGCAGGGTTGGACCGCTATCGAGCCTTTGAGCAAACACGTAGCAAATCAAGCCATCTTACGAATAGGAGAATCTTTTGCCTTCTTTACTTTAACGGCATCGTATATTCCAATCTCCTTGGCTTACATAGACTTTTTATCCGACGGCCTCAAAATGCGGAAAAAAGGGTTTTCCCACCTTTTACTCTGGCTTCTTGTCTTTATCCCACCTACATTCATTGGGATGACAAATCCAGATATTTTCCTCGTTGCGTTGAATTTTGCAGGGGGGTTCAGTATCGCCATTCTTTTTGGGATTTTTCCTCCTTTGATGGTCTGGTCCGGGAGGTATATTAAAAAATTGAAACAAACACAACCTCTTCTCAGAGGTGGGCGCCTTTTGCTTCTTGCACTTCTTCTCTTTGCTTTCTTAGAGCTCGCTCTTACTATGTGGAAAGAGATTTCATAGCCTTGCGGCGCTATGTTTTGAGCACACTTTTTTCATAGATATAAATATCCTTCAATGAAGATTGCTGCTTAGGTGCCTTGTATTCGCCTATTTGAATGCAACGCGGTACTGGTCATTTCCCTTGCCTGCCTCTACCATTTCATCGATCAAGCTTTTAATGCGAAGGTGAAACGTATTTAGGGGGAGCAGCATCCATCTTTCCTGCAGAGCTAACCTGTATAGAGGATTGTGCAAATATGCTCTAAGCTCTCGATACAGATGGTCGTAGTCTTCAATACAGGATCCTACTTTGTACTGCCTGACAAGATCAATGTTCACGCGCTCCCAAAAAAGAGAGCTTCCCATCGTATCAATAAAAACGGGAAGATGCATCGATAATGCTTCACTGAGAGTTCCTGGACCAGGTTTTGTAATGAGTACATCGGAGATTGCCATCAGATCAGCAACGCGATCCGTAAATGTAAAAACGGTTAATTCATTCGAGGGATGAAGAGGGATTGCCTCCACAGCGCGTTTTACCTTCTCGTTTCTTCCAGCAACTACAATGAGATGAATGGAAAGATCATGCTCTCCTATTGCCTTTGCATAATGGGCTGCTTGTCCATTTCCCATGCCCCCCATCATGATTAATACGATGGGTTTTGAGGAAGTAAAGCCGAATTCTCGCTTGATCTGCTCTTTATCTTTACCTTGAAAAAATTCTGCTCGCAAGGGATGGCCAATTGTTTCAATGGCTCCTTCCGGGATGTTTTTTTGAAGGAGCAGCCCGCGCGTTGATGGTAAATTTGCGCTGATGGTCACTTTAAAGTGGGGGTTCTTGATTTTTTCTAATCCTAATACCCAACTCGCAAGGTCATTATCCGTTGTGATAAGCAGGTAAGGCTTTTGCATTTTACGTGCAGCTTCGGACGCAGGATAATTGATGAAAGGGATCAAAGAAACGACGAGATCAGGTTGAATACTTTTTAAATACATCAAAATCATTTCCTCAATTTTTTCTTCACGCACATAAAAAATATGAGGTGCAATGTATTTTGCAATAAAATTTGTTAAGTGAATCCAACCATGTTGTAAC
>JAKAAD010000017.1 GCA_021802305.1 bacterium | reverse complement strand
CATTCCTGGGAGAAGCGAAGCGCGCAGAACAGAATGATCCAAGGAACTTGGATGCATCACAGAAATAATGCGATCTTGGGAAAAACTCGATTCAAGAACGAGCTCTGCTTGTGCAGGACTAATTAAATCACAAGTCATCCATTCTTGGAGTCCTTCTCGTGCGAGATGGGTGCGCATTTGCTGTTCAAAGAGGTATAAGGGAGCGTCGGGAATGATCGAACCTCGGTAATGTGGAGACTTTCTCGGGATTTGATTGTACCCGTAGAGCTTTGCGACTTCTTCAATGAGATCTTCTTCGATGGAGATGTCATGACGATAGGCGGGGACAGATACAATCAATTCTTCTTTTCCCTCTTCCAATTCGAATTGCAATCTTTTGAGTAATGTTGCAATTTCGCCCAAACTCAAGTGCGTGCCAAGAAGTGCGTTTGTGCGCGAGATGCGGAGTGCGATGCGCTTAGGGGGAAATGCATGGACTTGTTGATCGATTGCGCCTTTTGCAATCCGTCCTCCGGCACATTGTTGTACAAGCATAGTTGCATAGTCCAATGCATAACCTATCCCATTGGGATCTACTCCCTTGTCGAAGTGATTGGATGCATCTGTACGAAGTCCCAAGAGTTTGGAGCTTTTCCGAATGGCTTGAGGCGTAAAATAAGCAGATTCAATGAGTACATTTTTAGTATGTCCCGTAATCATAGAGCTTTTCCCGCCCATTACCCCTGCAAAGGCTAGAGGCTTGGAAGGATCAGAAATGAGCAGAGACTCTGAGGGGATCAAGCGAGAGACGCCATCCAGAGTTTCCATAGAAGGAGATTCTTCTTTGGAAATTATAAAGATGCGTTTCTCAAAAATTTTGTCGTAATCAAACATGTGCAATGGTTGTCCCCATTCCAGAAGAACAAGATTGCTAATATCGACAAGATTATTAATGCTCCGAATCCCGCAAAGTTCCAAGCGATCTTGGATCCAAGAAGGAGAGGGTTCCACCTTGATATCAAAGAGAATGCGGGTCGCATAACGTAGACATTTTTGACGATCGTAAATGGTAACTTGCATGTGCTTTTCCACGGGATCGTCTGATTCTCTGAAGGAAATTTCTTTTCGCTGTAAAGGAAGATCGAGAAGAGCGCTCAACTCGCGAGCAAGGCCAAAGATGCTCATACAATGGCCAAGATTGGGGGTAAGGCTAATTTCAAAAACAGTCTCGTTGCCTTGCGTTTCCATTGCTTCGACTTCCAATCCTGCAAGAGTAAGGACATCGGAAAGCTCTTGTGGGGATTGTGTGAGGGGGAGGAATTCTTTGAGCCAAGAGAGAGGGACTTTCATTGCGGATGATTATGATCCATCTCTGGAGGAAAATCAATGCCTCCTGGATGCCATGGATGGCATTTCAAAAGACGCTTACTCGTAAGCCACATTCCTTTCCATACGCCGAATCGCGAGATGACGGCAATGGAGTAATCGCTACAAGAAGGATAGAAGCGACAGCAGTTGCCGACGAAAGCACCAAAAAAAAGCTGATAGCCCTGTACCAGGCGAACAAATAGCGTACGCATTAAATAAGATGAAAAAGGTCTCGAAGTAAGTTGAGGATGACTTCAATGCTAATGAGAAAGATGATGATGATCTCGAGTCTTGATAGGTGTTGATGGTTCAGTTCATTGGAAAGGATCTCGAATAATTCGTGTACGATGTTTAAGCGTTTGTTTAACACTTCGACGCGCTTATTGACATCTAAGTAGTGTACGGTTTTGTGGTAAAAGGGTTCGAGTTCGCGATACTCCCAAAAAAATTCTGGCGTATCGAGCATTTCGCTATGAAGATTAATGAAATTTCTCTCAATAAAGATTTCACCCATTTTTTGAGAAATTTCTTTTCTTGCCAAATGGATTTTTCCTTTTTTTGCGAGGCGTATGGGGAGATGGTGCGTGTTATCAATCGTCTTTTGAATGATTTCTTCAAATGTCGTGAGTTTTGAAGATTGTGCAAGTCCATGCGAAATGGCAAGGCGAGTAAAGGGGTCTTTGTTGTGCAAGAAGATTTCCCCTTCTTCAATTTTCATGATGTCGCCGTACGTGAATGTAAATTCTTCGCATTCAGATTTCGCAATGGATTCACGCTCAAATTCTTTGAAAGAGTGTAAGATTTCTTTTTCGTCTTCTTCAGAAAAACCCCAAAAGACGCAACTTCCATAGGCAAAAACAAAAATGTCTCCTTTGATTTTTCCATCTTCTTTGAGCTGAATGTAAGCGGCATTGCGAAAAAGATGCGCGGCTCCCAACCGCTGTACATATTGAAATAGACGAGGAATATCGTAGTTAGAAGCCGTGCAGTATGCTGTACAACGCGATGTGCCGCTAATATCTTGGAAGGAAGGTTTTTCCGTGGATTCAGAAGTCGAAGATTGAAAAATTGTTTTTGCGTCCATACCCAAATTTTATGCGATTTTTCAATAAAAAAACCATGGAATACTTGCAAGGGTATCCTTCGACGTGTACTATACTTTTTTCTTCTTCCTGTATACCCGCGGGGGTGGCGGAATTGGTAGACGCGCTACTTTGAGGTGGTAGTGGGGAAACTCGTGGGGGTTCGAGTCCCCCCTCTCGCACTTTTCTTCGGATAGCCACAGCATTTGATCCCGTCTGCGTCGCACAACTTTTCAAGTTGTGCTGTTTCGACATTTTTGAATTCATTTGTGTATAAATCTGTTTTGTGTCATGAAAGCAAGAAAACATGCAAAAAACAAGCAAATGGAATAAGTTGCACAAGGAAGTGCATAAAACTTTAACAAATAAAAATGCTTGTTACATTTTGATTACGTGTGCTCGTCCGAGCAATAAGGGCAAGATGGAAGTAGAGATGACTTACGAAGGAGAGGATACATTAGCTGCGTATCTCATCGAAAATGCCCATCAGATGTTTGAAAAAAATAGCGATTTCAATACATAGCACTACGGGCTTCATGACCTCTTTTCACATGGATACACTCAAGAAATGGTATCGCGAACACTTTGATGTGTTATTCAGAGATTATTGTACATTTTTGCGCTTTCAAAGCATGAGTACAGATCCTGCATTTGCACAAGAGACAAAGCGTGCTGCGGATTGGGTTTGTTCCTATTTAAATCAGATGGGGATGCAAGCTTCTCTTTGGGAGACATCGGGATATCCGGTTGTGTTTGGAGAATATAAGGCTGGAAACGACTGCCCCACGATTTTTCTCTACAGTCACTATGACGTGCAACCCGTGGATCCTATAGAACTTTGGAAACACGACCCTTTTTCACCTCATCTAGAAAATGGAGTTGTCTATGCAAGGGGTGCAGCAGATAACAAAGGGCAATGTATGTATGTCATGGCAGCTTTGCGTGCATTTTTATCCTTAGGCAAGGAAAAAAAAATAAACATTAAGTATTTCATCGAAGGCGAAGAGGAATCGGGGAGCCACGGGACTCTTGAAGCGCTCAAAACGCATAGAGATGCGTTACGTGCAGATGCCCTCTTTGTCGTTGATGCGGGCATGTTGACTCCAAATACTCCGGCAGTGACGATTGGAGTGCGAGGCATCATGACGATGGAAATTGCATTGCAAAATAGTAATGCGGATTTGCACTCTGGGATTCATGGCGGAATTGTACTCAATCCTAATCGAGCATTCGTCACGCTCTTTGCACAACTTTGGGATGAAACGGGGCGTGTTCAAGTGCCCGGTTTTTACGATGCGGTGCAGAAGATCTCTGAGGAAGAGCGTGCTTGTTTGGATCTCTCTTTTGATCGGGAAACATATACGCGAAATTTTGGTGTTCACGCCTTTTGTCCGGAAGGGGAAGAACAGGGGTTTGTCACATCGAATTGGTTCATGCCTACTTTAGAAATGAATGGCATGAGTGGAGGCTACACAGGTTCGGGATTTAAAACGGTGATTCCATCTGTAGCGCGTGCAAAGATTTCTTGCCGCCTCGTGCCCAATCAAGATCCTGTAACGATTGCGAAAGCTATTGCAGCATACCTTCGCGCAAAGGCTCCTAAGGGCTTCAAAGTGACTATAGAAGAAGGGCATGGAGCGCCTGCGTATCGCGTCTCTCCTACAAGTAAAGTTGTGAAAGAAGCTACGCGCGCATTGAAGAGTGCTTTCGGAGTGCCGGCGCAGTGCATACTCTGTGGCGCATCCGTTCCAATTGTCCATGATTTGGCAATAGCTTCCGGTGCAGAGGCAGTTCTCATTGGAGTTGGACTAGATACAGATGATATTCATGCGCCTAATGAACATTTTAGCTTAAAACAACTCGAGCAAGGATTTCTAACGATCGCAACTCTTTTAGGGGATTATGCGATTTAATGTTAGAACACCAAAGAGAGAAGGTAAAAAAGCAGGTGCTTCACAACGTCAATTGCAATGAAGCATAGGAGAGGACTAAGATCGAGAACTCCTCCAATGGGAGGAATCACGCGGCGGAAAAGATTGAGAACGGGATCTGTGTAAAAGGCGATGAAACGCATAAAGCGATGCATGGCAAATGCAGGAAACCATGAGCCCACGATGCGAATGATCAAAAATAGCGAATAGACGTAAAAGAACATGTCTAATGTCGTGATAAGTCGATGCGGAAGAAAAGCAAGCATTGTGCAATAATTTTACCGCATTTGCATGCAATCAGCAATGAGCAATCGCAAAAAGAAGCATTTCTTATGAGTGTGATAGGGATTTTCATTGAAAATCAAAGAGTTAAGGCAGCGCATGTCGATCGAAAGGGCCGGGTTCTTTCTTGCCACACATGGTCTATTCATGAGCATGTAGATATACGTCAACAATTTTCTTTAAAACCGTGGAAAAGGGTTTCTCTTGTGAGTGGGCTATCGACAAAAGCTGTGCTTTTGCGAAAAATAATACTTCCCTTAAAAGAGGGAAGAACACTTAAAGCAGCCCTGCCATTTGCATGGGAAGAAGCAGTTCCTGCTTTCGAAGATCATGCAATGGTATGCGCGTGGAATTTTGTATCTTTGCGCGAAGGAACCAGTGTTTCTCTTCTAGCAACCAAAGAAGATCGAGTACGCGCGCATTTAGAACAATGGGCGCATTTGGGGGTATTTCCCGACCTTGTCACTGCACAACCTCTCGCGCTCTTTGCCATGTGTACCTATCTCTATGCAGAGAAAAAAGAGCTACTCGCTTTCTATTTCGCGGAGGGGAATTCCTTTTGGATATACGTTCAAAATGGGGAGTTAAGCTGTGCGCATGCGATGCAAGGATGGGAATCTTTTGCGCAAGAAGAGCAAAAGATTTGCCGGTTCCTCCAAGAGAAAAAAAAGTGCAATGTAGAGAAGCTTTCGCGCGTATTTTTTGGGAAACCACACATTCCCGAAGGATGTCTCTTACAATCAAATAGAGAGTCCTCACATCGGCTCGATATTGAATCTGAGTACATTTTAGCCATTGGACTTGCGTACGCATCAGAGATGTACCCTGTGCAATTGGCTCAAAAAAGAACGCTTCCCAAGCAAGCCCGCGTGCGCAAGAAAAGAGAAATCATCGCACTGTGTAGCATCGTTTTCCTTTGTCTAGCGCTGGTCATCCTAGGAGGGGAGGGTGTGCTTCACAAAAGAAGAGAGCCGCTTCTTGCGTCCATTCGAGAATCTACAGGAAAAAATGTGCGTGGAGAAGACGATGTCTATGCGGTTTTTGCAGAACGAGAGCAGGAGCTTCTCATGCAAGCGGAGCATCTTTTGCTTGCCAAAAGCCCTAAAGTTGCATGGGTACTTGCATGGGTGAGTGCACATCCAGAACTTGCGATGTCTGAAGGCGCGTCCGAAAAGGAGATAGAAATTGTGCAAGTACATACCCGACTTGAGAAGGGAAAGATGATCGTTGAAATTACTTTAAAAACAGATGCCCCTGAGCGTGCAGAGAAGTTTCATCAAGCGCTAGGGCAAGGAGATCCATTTATTGATGCGACAAAACCGATTCTTTGGGAAGCACAAGCGCCTTCCTATAAAGCGGCGTTTACCATTCAAAATCATTGATTTGGTTGCAATCGGCATTGCAGTTGCCTTTGGTGTGTACCTCTTTCAATCATTTATGCATTGGGGGCGAATCGAGCAAAGATGGCAAGACCTTTGCTGGCAACAAGAATATATACAATCGCAATTGCAGGATGTGCCAAAGGCTACGCAATTGGTATCCACGCAAAACCTTTTTCACGAAATCAAGAAGCTCGAAAACATAGAAAGAAGCCCTTGGCAAGAGAAACGATTGGAGTTTTTAACAAGTGCGTTGAACCAAATGGCTTTTGAAGAACAATCGCTCGGTCTTTGGATACAAAAAAAACAACTCCATCCTGTGGAAATGGATGAAGAGGACTTAAAGAGGTGGTTAGCTACTGTAGAAGGAGTGGAGATATGGCCGTACGAGCGTGCACCAAAGAGTTCTCCCTATTATATCCAGGAATGCACATTGGTAAAAAAAACCTTGGACTCACAGGAAAAAGTGTTTGAAGTTACTATGAATATCTTGTACCGAAAATGATTTCAAAAAAAGCATTCCTTGCTCTTATTTTATGTAGCATATGCCTCTCGGCCTGCGTGCGCGAGGCCAAGGACCAAAGCAACGTCCTTTCAAGCATCCAATGCATCGATCGCAATGGACTTTCGGAGACGATCAGCAATACGCAACGGCTGCAAGCATTTCGTTCCCATGATTTTCTTGCTCCCCAACCGTATAAAAAAGTGCTTCGCGTATATGGAAGAAATGAACAAGGGCAAAGTCCCACAAAGATCACGACCTATCACGACAATGGCCAGATTTGGCAATACCTAGAAGCGATGGATGGACGTGCGCACGGTATCTATCGCGAATGGCATTCGAATGGACAACTAAAGATTGAAGCACATGTGATCGAAGGAATGGCTGATCTACAAGAAAATGCCATACTTAGCTGGGTATTCGATGGCACAAATAGGGTATGGGATGAATATGGTCACCTCATTGCGGAGATTCCCTATGACAAGGGAAGTCTGCATACCACTTCCCTCTATTATTTCCCCAACGGGACGTTGCAAAAAGTGATTCCTTATAAAGAGGGGAAAATCGATGGAACACTGTGCGAATACGATATGTCGGGAAATATCCTTGAAGAAATTTGCTATGAGCAGGGAGAGAGAAATGGTCCTGCGATTGCATATTGGAACGCAAAGGATATTTGCTATGTGGAGGAATACGATCACGGCCTATTGATACAAGGTGTGTACTTTGACGCATCGGGAAATTGTTGTGCAGAAATTGTAGGGGGAGCAGGAGAGCGCGTTGTATTTGCAGAGGGAAAGATTTCCTTATATACGGAATACAAGGCAGGTAAGCCCGAAGGAACCGTTCGCCGACTACATGCAGATGGATCTCTCCATTCTTGCTATCAAATCATCGGGGGAAAAAAAGAAGGGGAAGAATGGGAGTATTACCGCGTAGAAAAAGGAGCGGCAGCCCAGCCAAAACTTCTCCTTCATTGGCATGAAGACAAACTCCAGGGAGTGGTAAAGACTTGGTACCCCCATGGAGTGCAAGAGAGTCAATGGGAGATGCAGGAAAACAAAAAGCAAGGATATGCCTTTGCTTGGTACAGAAATGGTGATCTCATGCTCAGTGAGGAATATGAAAATGGGCTCCTCATCGAAGGCACATATTACAAACGTGGAGAAAAATCTCCTGCCTCTCGCATTGAAGAAGGGAAAGGAAGAGCTACATTATTTAGTGCCGAAGGGCTTTTGCTGAAAAAGATCGATTATGAAAAGGGAAAACCTTTGATAGACAAGGGATAATGGCTTTTTGCAAAAATCCTTGTTTTTCTCAAACTGTCAATGGAAGAGCAGATTTGACGGTGCATCAACAAATTACTCAGGCCAACATCAAGCAGCAAAACAATAGTTACGCAAGAGGTCTAAAGTATCCTTTGTTATTGCGACAATTTGCGACACACTTTAGGACCAGTACATTGCTGTGCAATGACAAGAGTGCCACGTGCAATGCCATCGCAACGAGAATAGAGCTCCCCATTCTGGCAGATCCATACCACGGAGAAAGGAGCAATAGGAGAAGTTCTCGTTTGGGGCAATCCTTTCGTCGATTCTGTCCAAGTAGCAGTTGTTCCTGCTTTGACGAATAGATCGACGATCAAGGTCCCATCGTGCGCATGAATGAACGCTTGAAGGGGATAAGGGGTATTATTCTTCAATCGCAAAGTATTTGCGTGAATGATGCAAGGGAAAACGAGAGCAAATAAGATCAATGTATATCGCAAACGATAGCATTCTATTGTTGAGCACAATCCAAGTCAATTTTTTGTTGATGAGGAAATCTTTTCTATGGATATGCGATCAAAAAATGCGAACGGATAGATCATTCGCCCTATGGACAAGCATCAACAACATTCCTCCACTTTTGAAATTCATCCGCTGGATCATGAAGAAAGCAAACAAAAACCATACAACTTGAAAAATTGGTGCGTAACCATTTCAGGATAGATTATTTTTCAGGCGAGATCTTATTTTCCCATAGTGGAGATTCTTTGAGCAAGTGCAGAATCTCTTTTGGGCTTTCTAGAGAATGATTCACAGCAATGCGCTCTCCTTCTTTTAAGAGTTTCCCTAAATACTCTCCGGGAATGATTCCTTCTGCTAGGAGGTGTTCTGCACGAAGAAGTGGGGTGTGAGTTTGCATGCGCGCAATGGCGGTGTGGAGAGCTTGCCTTCGGGAAGTGTGTTCTTGCAAAAAGTGGAGTTTCTCAGAGTGTTCAAGATGTGCAGCGCGGATCTGAAGAGCGAGATCTGCATGAGGATGGGCATAAAACTGAGCCCACTCTACGAGTTCGAGCTTGGCAAGCCAATCTTTGGGCATATCGAGCATTTGCGTGGTCTTATGCAAGAAAATGGCAAGTTCTCGCTCTTCTCGGGATACTTTAAGCGTTTCACAACGCTCGAGAATGGTTTCTAGAGAATCGTTCGGGAAAAGCTCGAGCAGTTCGCTGATGGTAGGCGCTCCTTTGGGGAAAAAGCGAAGAGGAGCAACGCGCTTTTCTATCTCTTCTAAAGAAACATCTTTGAGTTCCGGAAAAATCGTGGGAAGCAAATGAAGCCGATGGAGTGCAACGAGCCCTCTATCAAAATGAGCAAACTGAGACATCTTTCGAAATTCTTGCCAGATGCGTTCCATGGCAACGAAGGGAAGAAGACTGTTTGCATGATCTAAGATGGCTTGAGAGGTCGCAGGTTCAATGGGGAACCCAAAGCGGGTAGAGTAGCGCACGGCGCGCATCATGCGAAGTCTATCTTCAAAGAACCGCTCGTGCGGGTTGCCAATGGCACGTATGATGCCCTTTGCAAGATCATCCTGCCCCCCCACGTAGTCTAAGAGAGTTTCCTGGATGGGATCCCAAAACATTCCGTTGATTGTAAAGTCGCGGCGATGAGCATCTTCTTCAGGGGTTGCTTTTTCGATGCGCATAGGTCGTCTTCCATCTGTATATTCTGATTCTTTGCGAAAGGTTGCGATTTCGAATTGATGGCTCTCAATGACTACGATGATAATGCCAAACGCAATTCCTACGGGAATGGTTTTGGGAAAAAGAGCTTGAATTTCTTGGGGAGTTGCTGTCGTTGCAATGTCAATGTCGTCAGAGGGATGCTTCATAAGATAATCGCGCACCCAGCCTCCTGCAAAATAGGCAATATGACCCGCGTGGGCAAGAGTTTGAACAATGCTTTTGGCAAAAGGAAGAGCAGGCATGCTATGTTCATTGTAGCATGCAACGAAAAATCAAGCGTCTATCAGAAGAGACAATCAATCAAATCGCTGCGGGGGAAGTGGTAGAAAATCCTGCTTTTGCAATCAAAGAGCTCGTTGAAAATGCGATAGATGCTCACGCTTCTTCCATTAGAGTAGAGACACAAGGGGGAGGATTTGAACGCATTTGCATCATAGATGATGGATGCGGAATGGAGGAAGAAGATCTGCTCCTTTGTTGTGAACGGCATACAACTTCCAAGATTGAAAGCGGCTGGGACCTCAGTGCCCTACGAACGATGGGGTTTCGTGGAGAAGCGCTTTCCTCCATTGCTGCAATCTCACGCATTTCGATCACCTCTGCAACAGGGGAGGGAAAGGGATTGCGGATCGCTCTTGAAGGAGGGCAGATTCTGCACAAGGAGATTGCTCCGCGGCAAAGAGGAACAACAATAGAAGTGAGAGACCTTTTTTACAATGTGCCTGCACGGAAAAAATTTCAAAAGAGCGCACTTGCCAGCACCGCGGAAATTACGCGAACGATGATGGAAATGGCCCTTGCTCATCCGCGCATTGGATGTACGCTCATACAAGGGGGCCAAGAGATCTTTTCTGTATTGCCATCACTATCTACGCCAATGAGCGAAGCATTGCAATTGCGCATAAAAGATCTTCTAGGGAGTTCGTTTCTAGAGGCAAGTCTCCCTTGCGCTTCATCTTCTCTTTGGGGTTTTATCGAAAATCCTTCCTGCACCGGGAAAATGCGAGCGAGCTCATATCTCTTTGTCAATGCAAGACCAGTGCATGCTCCATCGATTCTTGACGCAATTCGCTACGCTTATGGAACCAGATTAGATAAGGGAAGAATGCCTCGATTTGTCCTTCATTTAGAGATAGAACCAGCGCACCTGGACGTCAATGTCCATCCGCAAAAACGCGAAGTGCGTTTTCACAAGGAAGAAGAGCTCATGGACCATGTGCAAACAGCAATTGCATCTATCTTGAATCGCGCAAGTGCCTCGTGGGAGATCTGCTCTATAGGGAATTTAGAAGGAGTGCAGGTGGATCAACCCAGCCAAAGCCTGCTCTCTTATGTTGTGGCAGAAGATGAAAACCCATCCTCCTGGATGCAAACGACAATGACGGAAAAACAGATACATGCAATAGGGATGATCGCACACTATCTTCTTATTGACGCTCGAATGATTGGGCGCGAATCTGGCCTTGCCATTGTCAACCTTCGGACAGCGGAAGCGGCTCTTCATGGATGGTACTTATCGAGCGGATCACCTGTTGCTGTGCAAGGGCTTCTCATAGGACGGACCCTTTCCATGACTTCCGAAGAAAGCAATCGATTGGAGATGTTTCTTGAAAAATTTCAGGAAATGGGCTTTGTGCTTCGGCCTTTTGGCAAAACAACCTACCTTTTAGAAGCGATTCCTTCTTTTCTTGAAGAGGAAGAGGCAGAAAAGATCATTAGAGAAGTGATTCACGGAGATACTTCTTGGTCGAGGGAACAAGTAGCGAAAAAAGCAATGGCGCGCTTTCGACAACGAAATAAATCCTATACACAAGCAGAAGGAGAGCGCATTGTAGAAGAATTGCTGATGCATCAAGATGTGGTGACGTACTCTTTTGAAGAGCGCATTTTGCGTGTCATTGAGGAAAAAAATCTGGTATAGATGGAATAGACCTCTTGCATAACTAAGCTTCTGTCAATTTTGGGGTTCTTTTGAACCGAGTTTTCGATTCTTTTTGCGGGGGTAGTATACGAAGTTGATACAACCCCTGCAAAAAGAATCAAAAATCGGCCAAAATAATCCCCAAAATCGATGAAGCCTTAGTTACGCAAGAGGTCTAATATGCGCATTGCAATGCTGCAGAAGAAAATAGTTCCGGGAGATCTTTGTTGGATCGCTGAACCGCATGATCTTTTTTATTTTACGGGGTTGGAACTGTCGACGGGAGAACTTTTCGTTGCAAAAGAGGAAGCTCGCCTTTTTGTCGATGGAAGGTATATCCAAGTAGCAAGAGAACAAACAATAATTCCGGTGGAATTAGCAAGGGAAGCGGCTCCTCTGCAATTTTTGCAAAAAGTGGGAGCAAATCGGCTCCTCTTTCACGGGGAATGCACAAGCTTTGATCAATATCAAAAACTTGCTTCTTGGCAGAAAAAAATTCCCGGGCTTCAGGTCGTCGCGGAAACGGGATTTTTTCACCGAATGCGCAGCAATAAAGATGCTGATGAGGTCGAAGCAATGAGAAAGAGCGCAATGCTCAATTGGCAAGGGTTTCAATTTCTTTGTAAAGAATTGCGAGAGAATGTCACGGAAAAAGAACTTGCACGTGCTTTCGAGCTATACGTTTTAGAACATGGCGCAGATGCTCTTTCTTTTTCCCCTATCATTGCGTTTGGAGCAAATTCTGCAATGCCCCATTACAAACCTCAAGATGTTCCTCTGAAAAAGGGAGATCTCGTTCTCATCGATATCGGTGTCATTTTAGATCATTATTGCTCAGATCTTACCCGAGTTATAGCATTCCACAGCATTCCCAAAGGATTTGATCAGCTCTACAAAATTGTGCACGAGGCACAAAAAGCAGCTCTTTCTCACGTGCGACCCGGGGTAAAGATTCGCGAATTGGATCTTGCTGCACGAAGGATCATGAAGAGAGAAGGGGTAGAAGAGTTGTATTTGCATAGTCTTGGCCATGGAGTGGGATTAGAAATTCACGAATTTCCGCGCCTGCGAAGTGTGGGGGAGGACTGCGATGCACAACTCGAGGCAGGAATGGCAATTACCATTGAACCGGGATTGTATCGCGCTGGACAGGGAGGAATTCGCTACGAGGATACAATCATCGTAACGAAAACAGGGTATGAAAATTTCTATCCAGAGATGAGAGAATGCTCTATTTTGCGGTAGACAGAAAACTCCCATTTTGCGATAGAGAATACGCTGTGAATAAAGTTACCTTCTGGATCAAACGGCTGTTAAGTTCTTTTGTTCGAAAAGAGCGCGAATTTATCATGCATGCTGCGCATGAATTGCGTACGCCCATGGCTATTATCAAGGGATATGCAGAAATTCTTGAGGACTTATCCGAAATGCCCCTAGAACAGATCAAAGAGATCGCGAAAAAAATGGCGCAAAGTTGTAGTCGATTAGATCATGTGATCAAAGGATTGCTCACGCTTCACGATCTAGACGATCAATTGTATGTTGCTACAGAGCCTTGTGCACTTCCTCCACTCTTGATGAGTTGCCAACATGCGTTTCAGCTACTCCATCCTGAAGCGGAACTCGTAGTAGATGCGCCTGCATCTATCCAAAACATTCTTGCGGATAAAGATTTACTCGAGCTCGCATTGATGAACCTCTTAGACAATGCAGTAAAATATTCATCTAAGCGGGCAAAAGTACATGTACGACTTACCAAAGAACAAAACAATATTGCCCTTTCTGTCATTGATCAAGGAGTCGGGATTCCCCCCACTCATTTGGGGCACGTGTTTGAACGCTTCCATTGCGTAGACAAGACGCGTTCTAGAAAGTTGGGAGGAGCGGGACTAGGACTTGCTATCGTGAAGGCAATTGCGGAAAAACATCGAGGGAAAGTAACTGTAACCTCCGCGCTGGGCAAAGGCTCGACATTTACACTGCTTTTTCCCGCTGCTTAGCTACGCTCGCGGAAGCGCATGCCGATCACAGCGTCGTGTTCGCGGATCTCTTTCTTTCTCTCTTTGCATGTATCAAATGAAAGGAGCAAGAGGAGAGGGCCATGATGGGAAAATTCTGGCAAGGCTTCGAGTTCTTTACGAGTAAGTGTATGGGCTTTCCCCAACCGTTCTGTATGTATTTGTTCTTTGCGCAGGATGCTCTTTTTTAAGGTAGTCCCAAAGATTGCCTCTAACAGCGTTGGCGTTGCATAACGGAAGTAGGCGGATGCCCCTTCTTGGAGGCATACGAAATCTCCAAGAGGAGGGATTCCCTTTTGGAGAGTTAGGTCATAGGCATTTGTTCCTCGTAAAAGTGTATAGTACAGTGCCGCTAGATCTTCTTCTTGCGGATACAAATCGGCG
>JAKAAD010000016.1 GCA_021802305.1 bacterium | reverse complement strand
ACAAGATTTTGACCCATGACCGCAAGGCCAATCAGTGCTATATCTGCTTTGCCATCACTCATATCCATGTACTATACAGTAAACGATTCAAAATGTTGCAGTTTTCTTCATGTATTCGATTTTTTTTGCATCGCTCAAAGCTTCGTATTCGACGAAGATTTTTTATGTACATGAGATCAAGAGGTCTCTTTTCTTAAAACGAGAACATGCTCCGCTTCTTTTTCTGTCATAATAACTCTCGTTGGAAAAATGTGGTCAGGCCGCCAAGGAATCTCGTGCTCATCGCAAGTCTTGCTGTTTCCGGAATGCATCGTTGGATTTTCGTCACAGCCATGAATATCTCCATCAAAAAACCCTCTGCGCATCTAGTTCAAGAGGCTTACGATGACGCAATCTTTACGAGCGCGTTTTGCCTGTATCGTAGGAAACATTTTAGGGAATTACGATACAACACTTTACGGCATTTTGCCCCCCTTCTTTTCCATGCTAATGCTTCCCACACAAAAGTCTTCAGCAAAGGCTGAAACAAGCTTGTCTTCAGAGAAGAAACCGCATAGAATGTAGGGCTATACCCCTTACAAAAGAGTGTAACGATGGAAGTTGCCCATCAGTTCGAAAAAGCGCAAGAAAACCCACCGAAAAAGCGAATCGGATCTATTGTGAATTGCTATTTGATGGTAGAACGAGATCAGCGAATTCTTTTGCAATTGAGAATAAATACCGGTTACTGTGACGGAATGTGGGGCTGCGTTGCCGGCCATGTAGAAGAGGGGGAATCGGCCAGTGGGGCAATGATCCGAGAAGCTCGTGTGGAGTTCTTTTCTTTGCACGGCCTCCCTTCTTCCTTTGTCGATTATCGCTCAAAAGCTTTCCATCCCATGCGAAAAGGAGAATTCTATTCTGAACTTGGATGGTAAACTGCGAACCCATTCTAAGAAAATACTACGTCCTCGTAGCTCAGGTGGATAGAGCGGTCGCCTCCTAAGCGGCAGGTCGCGCGTTCAACTCGCGCCGAGGACAATTTATACTCAGTATTTAGGAGCATTTTCGAAATAAGAATGGATTCCCTCTGCAATCCCCTGTGCAAGGGATTTTAGATATTTTTTATCTGCAAGTTTATTTCTCTCCGGCTCATTGGTCAAAAAACCCCCTTCAAAAAGGATCGCCGGCATTTTCTTCGTTTCCCGCACGACGTAAAAATTTCCCGGACGGGCTCCTCGAGGAAACGCAGATGTGTTTCGCGTCGTCGCTTTCAAGACCTCGATTGCAAGTTGTTTGGAAGCTTTCGTTCGTTGGGAGGTCTTCTCATTAAAATAATAGACTTCTATCCCATGAGCAGCAGGATTCGGGGCAGAATTGAAGTGAATGCTTACGAACAGTGCTGCGTCCACTCGGTTTGCCATCGCAACCCTTTCATCGAGATCGACAAATCGATCTCGTGAACGCGTAAGAAAGACGCGATATCCAAGCTCTTCCAAAGCTTTTTTTGTGCGCACTGCAGTAAAAAGAGCAATGCGCTTTTCCATCACGGGAAAAATTTTTGCACCATCAGCACTTCCACCATGTCCCGGATCTAACACGATCAAAGGCGCGGGAGACTCTACGGCTTGGATAGGTGAAAAAAAAGCAAAGAGCGATAAGAGCAAAAAAATCATTGTACCTTTAGGGGAAGAGCGGCACACATTTCTTTAGCGATTTTCACGTCGTCAAAAGGAATCGCATAATTAGAAAATATTTGTTCCTTCTCATGTCCTTTTCCCGCAATTAACACTACATCAGATGGTCGAGCCAAAGCAATAGCTTGTTGAATTGCTTTTTTACGATCAAGCACAACTCGAGCACGTTCCGGCTTTGCCATGCCTTGTACGATATGTACGGCAATCGTCGTTTCATCTTCAGAGCGCGGATTATCACTCGTGACGATGACTTCATCGCTCAATCGCTCAGCAATTGCCCCCATTCTTGGTCGCTTCGTCCGATCGCGGTCTCCTCCACATCCAAATACAGTGATAATGCGCGCAGGTGCACACTCCCGCAATGTACGAAGCACTTGGAGGAGTGCATCTTCTTTATGGGCATGATCGACAATGATGTGAAAACCTGCGGCATTCTCCACGCGCTCGAGCCTGCCGGGAACAGTAGAAAAGGAAGAAAGAACGCAAACCATCTCAGAAATAGAGAAACCCCATGCTTCTCCCGCTCCTAAGGCTGCAAAAAGATTATATGCATTATGCCGTCCTATTAAGCTACTTTGTATCTCCCATTTTTCACCTTGTGCATAGAGGCGAACACTCATGCCAGTAAGATGTAGCGCGAGATCTTTTGCCTGCATGAAGCAATCTTCAGAAAATCCAAACGTACGCACTTGTACGTTACACTGCTTTGTAAGCATTGCGTGGTAGGGATCATCGCCATTGAGCAGGGCAATTTTTTCAAAATGCTTATTCCCTTTTCCGAGGAAGCGAAAGAGTTTTGCTTTTGCTTCTCCATACGCTTGCATTGTGTGGTGATAGTCGAGATGTTCGCGAGTTAAATTTGAAAAGATGGCAACATCGAACTCCAGTCCCAGTGTACGTCCTTGATCAAGGCCAATAGAGGAGACTTCCATTGCGCAGACCCTACATCCTTCATCAACCATCCGACGCAGAAGAGAATGCGTTGTGAGAAGGTCAGGTGTTGTGTGTGAAGAGGACGTCCACTCCCCTTTTATGCATGAACCTATGCTTCCAATGAGACCACATGGCACACCCAGCTCTTCAAAAAGATGTCGAATCAGGAACGAGATCGTCGTCTTCCCTGCAGTTCCCGTAATCCCGATGAGAAAGAGTTCTTCGTCAGCATGGCGATAAAATCTCTTTGCTAGATGCGCTTCCAACCGTCCAATATCTCTAGTGACGATTTGTACAATGTGAGGAAAGCGAGGATGGTATTGCTCTGCAACAATTGCCACCGCTCCTGCACGAACCGCCTCTTCAATAAAGGTCGCCCCATCCACTGTGCGACCTCTCTTTGCAATAAAAAGATCACCAGGTGAGACCTTCTTAGAATTCGAGGATAGACCTCCGATCGCAATCTCCGGATCTCCGTATACAGTATATTCGAAAGCATCCGCGATGAGAAATTTTAATAATGGCCATTCCATGTATGATACAACTCCCGCAGAGCTTGCGCTTCCGACTTCCAATCTTCATTGAATGGATCATCCGGCTCTACGCCCAGATACTCGAGCACTTGTCGTCCAATTTCGCGAAAGGCAGGAGCTGCACAAGTTCCCCCCATGTGATTTCTTCCCTTCCCCGGCACCCATTTGTGTTCAGGCTCGTCAAAAGCAACGAAAAGGACAAACCTGGGATGTTCTGCAGGGGCAAAGCCCACAAAAGTCGCAATGTGGTTTTTCTTCGAATACACTCCCTTCACAATCTTTTCAGAAGTTCTCGTTTTGCCTGCTCGTGTAAACCTTGGAATATCTGCAATCACGCCGCCACCTCCTGGTTTTGTCACGTATTTCATAGCATGCACGACTTCTCGTACAATTTCAGGCTCAAGGAGTCGAACGCGTTGTTGTACACTTTTCTTGGCATGATTGTCCAGGATCACCTCGGTAGAACCATCTTGCCTCTCTTTGACTATGGAGCGAATTACTGTGGGACGTACGTCAAATCCACCATTTGCAATGATGGCATAGGCACGGAGCAGCTGCATGCTATTGACAAGTATGTTATGCCCAAACGCTAAGGAAAACGGAGTCGCGGTAGACCACTCCATTTTTCCATTGGGATGGACTTTTCCCATCCGTGGAAGTAACCCACTGCTTTCCGCAGGCAACTCAATGCCTGTTTTCTGTCCAAATCCAAAAATAGTTTCTAAGGCATTTCTATACCAAGAGGGGCCCAAAGAATCTACCACGCGTTGTATGATCTTTGCCAAGTAGACATTTGAAGATTTTTGGATGGCCATGGGCAGATTGAGCCACTCATGAAGCCTTGTATCGGAAATCGGTTTACTCCGCCCAGGGAATCGAGAGGGCTTTGTAGAGAGCTTTTCTTCTGGAAGAAAGAGCGGGGGTTTTCCCGACTTTTTCCTTTCCGCATTTGCCTTCAGTGCAATGGCCATCGTAATGGGCTTAAATGTCGAGCCAGGTTCGTACACATCTGTAATAGCTTTCACTTTGGTATGGGCAAGTTGCGCAGCATCCTGAAAATAATCCGCATATTTTGAAGGATCAAACCATGGGTATTGCGCAAGTGCCCATATCTCACCTGTATAGGGGTCCATGAGAATCCCCCACGCCGCCTGTGCATTTGCCTCGACGGCAGCTTTTGCAATTCCTTCTTCTACAATTGCCTGAAGATAATGATTAATCGTTAAAACAATATCAGCACCATGTTCTAGAGGAATTACAACCTTTCCTGTCTCCAGTGCATTTCTCGCGCTTCGCTTGATCAGTCTCTTACCATCTCTGCCCTGCAATACAGCATCGAACATGCGTTCCAATCCACCGGTGGGAATCGGATTCCCGGTTTTGGGGTCTCTTTCTTTTCGTAGCGTATGTAGAACAGGTCCTAACAATTTCCCAAAAGGATATGCCCTTTGAAAATCTTGCACGAAATAGAGAGCATTTTTGGCAATCTTTCGCGCCTTTGCATACGGAAACCACCAATTTGCAATCTCTTCCTTCTCCTTTACTTGTAGAGCAGTTGCAAGTTTTCGCGAGCGACTCTTTTTTTCCAGTTCTGATTGAAAACTCTCCTTTTTCCCAGGAAAAAATTGAGCCAATTGCCCGCTGACCTCTTCGCGTAGCTTTGCGGGAATCTCGCTTGGATCGGCGAAAAGATGAAAAATAGGCACATCGATGACAAATGGTACGGGTACAGGTGGATGCCCTTTTTGCAAATAAGTATTCGAGTAAAACCTACCCCTTCTCGCAACATCTCTTACAAATCTTTCATGTTGGCGTTCCGCAATCGCTTGCCATTTTTCCGCTTGAAGCACTTGAATGCGAAAAAATTGCACAGCAACTGCTCCTAGGAAAATGAAAGAGCAGAGAAGTGGAATCAGTAATCGATGTTTCAATGCGAAAGGGTAGCCACAAAGGTACGTGGAAATGCAGCATGCGCAGGCATTTCTCCTGTTTGAACATCCACAGGAACAAGAGCCAAACCTTGATAGGAGCAAACTACGCAATTTTCTGTGGGAAAGTGTAGCTGAGAAAAAGCACCTTGTCGATACATAGTTAAGAGATGTTCAGGATTTTCAAATTGTTCGATCACATACTTCAACCGTGCGCTTTCCTCATGAATCATTTTGATTTCCTGAGTCAATTGGGGAATAGCCAATTGCTTCTTGGTCAGCCTATTTTGCTGATCGATCAAACCATACAAACAGATGGCGAGAAAAGCTATGCATGCAAAAATCCGATTCATAATCGTTCCGCAACACGCAATTTCGAACTTCGCGACCGAGGATTTTTTCTCTTTTCTTCCAGGGACGGCACAAGGGGTTTTTTCGTGAGAAGTCGCAAAAGCGGTCTGGGCTTTTCCAAAGAAGATGCAGCTTCTTTAAAGATATTCTTCACGATGCGATCTTCTAAGCTATGAAAGCTCAATACCCCAATTCGTCCTTTAGGAGCCAAGTACTCCAAAGCTTTGCGAATCCCTTTCGCAATGGCATCGAGCTCGCCATTTACGCACATGCGAAGAGCTTGAAATACTAATGTGCCCGGATGCCTTTTGCCGGAAACTGGAGCTTTTAACGCGCGCACAAGTACATCTGCTAGTTGTTTCGTCGTCTCAAAGGGTTTTTTTGCACGTGCATATACAATGGCTCTTGCAGCCTTTCTCCAACGCCTCTCTTCGCCATATGTCTTAATGAGATGTCCCAACTCTTTTTCAGACCAGCGATTGACAACCTCTTTTGCGCTGAGTTTTTGTGAAGGATCCATGCGCATATCCAGAGGACCTTCCTTATCAAAACTAAATCCGCGTCGAGCACTTTTGAGTTGCATAGATGATACTCCTAAGTCAAAAAAAAACCGTTTACTTGTTTCACTCCTATATCGAGGAGTGCTTTGTCTATATCGGCAAAATTTCCATGAATAAATTGAACCGCATCCTTCCAGGGAGCAAGCACCTCTTTTGCTCTCGCCAATGCTTCTGGATCTCGATCCATAGCGATGTATTTCTTGATCTCGGGATGGGCTTGCAAGATAGCTTTTGCATGACCACCTAACCCCACTGTGCCTTCGCAAAAAACATGCAGCTTTTCTTCCGCAAAGAAGGAAAGCACCTCTTGCAGCATCACGGGAACGTGTTCAATTTTTTCACAATGTTCCATCTTCTTCCTTCGAAATTACGCGTTGCAAAAAAGTGCCGCTGGGAGATGTGGATGTTGCTTGTTGCGACCTAATCTCTTGTTCATCTAAGAGGCCGAATGCCTCTTCAATGATGTTGTGAAATGCTCCTTCCTCACTTTTCCCTGAAAGAATGGAGTCAAACTGCGCATCAAAGCGGTTTTGCGGCCAAATTTCAATTCGATTCAATACCCCGGCGATCACAATCTCTTTTGTGATCCCCACAGCTTTTTTCAACGCAGGCGGAAGAACGATGCGTCCTAATTTATCGCAACTCGTGTGGTAAAGAGTGGAAAAGAAGAGTGTGAAAAACTTTTGGTACTTCCCTACGTTTTGCTTACGCCTGAATTGTTCGACGATTTTTTCCATATCCGAGCGGCGATACATAGCGATACAACCCCCAAGCCCTAAAGCTAAGGAAGCTTCCAGTACACCCTGTTCGATCAATCCATAGCGCATCTCTTGAGGAAGAACAAAGCGATTCTTCTCATCGAGTTTTGTTTGACTAGAACCACTAAAGAAGAAGGAGGGTGCCATTGAATCCACTTTTTTCCACAATTTAACACCCATTTTAAAACGAGGCAAGTAGACGCACGAGTTTGTGGAGAAAATTATGATCGCAATGCATTTAAACCAAATCGGATAGAGAAAAAGTGGAAATTTGTGGAAAGCTAAAAATTAACAGCGCAATTTTTTGAAATTCTTCTCTGTTGCAACACTCTTGCCAATTCATTAGAATGAAGACATGCCTCCAAGAACTATTGATAATTATGGGCTGGAAGCCTCCCAACGCTATGCTGACGATCAAAAGATCTACGATGATTCACTAGTCAAAGATGCAGGCCGCATCCCATCGAGAACTCGAATTGAAGTCACCCAGCCTACGTTCCCTTTGGAACTCGATGCGCTCTTAGGCATCCAGCTACGGGAACATACGATCGCTCTTTTTTCTGCGCCTAAAGACTTTTTCGTACAGAGAAGGCCGCTATTTACTTCGCAAATCTGCCCCTCTCTTGGATCCGATGAAAAAACTGAAGCGACCATGGAAAAGTTACAGCACATCCATGTTGCAGGAGAAGCGGAAAAAGAGAGAGAAACGCTTGTCAACTTCTGTGCTAGCCTAGATCATCTCAACAAAATGATCATCCATGCCAATAATGAAAGGAGTCGCACGCAAAAGGGATAAATGGACTGGCAGTCGATTTTAGGTTGGGGAAATGATGAAATGGAAGAGCTTCGCCTCGTAGGCTATGCATACCTCAAACAAGGTAAGTACGATATTGCGACTCAATTTTTTGAAACTCTTTGCATGTTGCTTCCAGATTCTGCCTATGACTTACAAACGCTAGGAGCCCTTCACTTACAAGTAGGCAATCATTTGGAATCTCTTCAGATACTCGAAAAAGCAATCAAGGTAGATCCTTCTCATGCACCCACGCTTCTCAATAGAGCAAAAGTTCTCTTCGCTTTGGGATATAAACAACAAGCTCTTGCACAAACGCGTGCCCTCGAACATCACATAGACCCAGAAATTGCAAATCTTGCGCAAGCGCTTCTTCTTGCCTATCAGCATTGACATGAAATCAATACCCTTTCTCCTGTGCAAGAAAACCAGTTGTCGCAAATTGTTCATGAAACACTAGGAAGTGTTTGGGGGGAAATCTATCCCACTGAATGATCTACCTCACTCTAAAGTGATGCTGTAACAAAATCGTTGCGGGGTTTGTGGTGGGATGCTAATGTGTCGGCAAAAATAGACCTTTCAAAACACTGTGGAAAAATTGTCGATGATTCAAACAAAAACCCCCAAAGAGATCTGGGCAGACTTTCTTTCCTTCATGGAAGAGCACTGCTCCGCTGCTGAATTTAGCAACTGGTTTGCACCTATTAACATACTCGATGGCGCTGCTGGTGAGATCTCATTAGAAGTGCAAAATATTTTCGTGCAAGAATATTTGATGCAAAATTATGCGAAAGAACTTGCTGCTTTTGTTCCTGTTCGACCTTCAGGTGAGCTTGCTCTCTCTTTTGTCGTAAAGGAATCACCCGCAAGATCGCAATCGAAACCACAAGGTTCTGTTTCTTCTCCTTCTTCTGAGTTGAAATTGAATCCACTCTATACGTTTGATCACTTCATTGAAGGGACCTCTAATCAATTTGTAAAATCTGCTGCTCTTGGAGTAGCCAATCGCCCTGGCAAAACTTGTAATCCTCTTTTCATTCATGGAGGTGTGGGCCTTGGAAAAACGCATCTTCTCCATGCAATTGGTCATGAACTCGTACGCAAACACAAACACCTTCGCGTGCAATGCATCACGACAGAAGGTTTTATCAATGACCTTGTCGATCACTTGCGCAACAAATCGATCGATCGCATGAAGCGTTTTTATCGCTCCTTGGATGTCTTACTCGTCGACGACATCCAGTTTTTGCAAAGCCGTTTGAATTTCGAAGAGGAGTTTTGCAACACTTTTGAAAGTTTGATCAATCAATCAAAACAAATCGTCATTACAAGTGACAAACCGCCTAACCATTTAAAACTTTCCGAACGATTAATTGGTCGCATGGAGTGGGGATTAGTCGCCCATGTGAATGTTCCGGATGTAGAAACGCGTACAGCTATTTTGCAACATAAAGCGGAACAACGAGGCTTGCGTCTTCCTCATCCTATTGCTTTCTTCATTGCTGAGCACATCTACAACAATGTACGCCAATTAGAAGGCGCCTTGAATCGACTCAATGCATGTTGTCGTTGGCTAGGAGCTGAAATCACGGAAGAAATGGTGAAAAAAAACCTTGCTGAAATGCTCTCTCCTCATCCCAATCGAAAGATCTCTGTAGAAACCATCTTGGCATGTGTCTCCTCCCTTTTTGATGTAAAGCTCTCTGACCTACGAGGGTCTTCTCGCTCAAAAAGCATTGCTCTCGCACGGCAAGTCGCGATGTACCTTGCAAAAGAAATGATCCACGATTCTCTCACGCGCATTGCTTCTGCGTTTGGAGGGAAAGCGCATTCTACGCTTCTTCATGCTTGGAAAAAGATTGCTGGACAAATGAGCGCAAATAATGCTCTTCGTCAACAGATCGATATGGTAAAACATAACCTCGTAAGAGAATAGGCCTCTTGCGTAACTAAGGCTTCAATGAATGCAACGACAGACTCTTATGTCTAGAGTGCAGTCTTTACCTGTACCAAGATCGGATGAAAAGTAAAAGATTTAGCATCGCTAAAATTTTACTTTTCACGTGAATCTGGTATATATACTGAAGTGGATGAGTGAGATTACAGTAGAACGTGGTATGCCATTGCCTCTGGGTGCTACCTCGCAAAAGCACGGGATCAACTTTGCGATCGTGAGCAAGAATGCAACCGCTGTAACGCTCTGCCTTTTCACCCCCGGCGCTCATCAACCCTTTTTTGAAATTGCACTTCATCCCGATATGCATCGCACAGGCTTCGTGTGGCACGTTCTCTTGCATCACCTTCCTTCTCATGAAATTGAATATGGCTACCGCATCATTGGCCCGGAAGGTCCTCCGCATGCTTTTCACCCTGAACTTGTCCTATCTGACCCCTATGCAAAGGCTCTTGCTACTCCTTATCTCTGGGGTGATTGGGATTCTCTACATACCCCTCCCAAAGCTAAAGTGGTGCTTCCTCCTCATTTTGATTGGGAAGGAACGAGCTTTCCTCGCATCCCCATGGAAGATCTCATCATTTACGAAGCCCATGTACGAGGATTTACCGCACACCGCTCTAGTGAAGTGCATCATAAGGGAACATTTTGTGGATTTAAGGAAAAAATCCCCTACTTAAAAGAACTTGGCGTCAATGCGATTGAACTTCTGCCTATGTTTGAATTTAACGAATGCGAAAATACACATGTCAATCCTAAAACAGGAGAAAAACTCAAAAATTACTGGGGATACTCCACGATCAATTTCTTTTCCCCAATGCAAAGATATGCGGCTTCCAAGGAGTGGCATGGTGCGATTACTGAATTTCGCGAATTTGTCAGAGAACTACATAAACAAAACATGGAAGTCATTCTCGATGTTGTCTACAACCACACTGCTGAAGGAGGAGCAACAGGGCCTGTCTACAATTTTAAAGGGATCGATAACAATGTCTATTATATCGTGGGAGAAAAGGGGGAATATGCAAACTATTCCGGCACTGGCAATACGTTTAATGCCAATGAAGAGATTGTTACAGAACTCATACTACATTCCTTGCGTTACTGGGTTTCAGAGATGCAGGTCGATGGCTTTCGTTTTGATTTAGCATCTTGCCTGACCAGGGATGCAAAGGGGCATCCTCTTGCAAATCCCCCTCTCATTCAAAGGATTGTCGAAGATCCTATCCTTAAAGATGTCAAATTGATTGCAGAAGCTTGGGATGCAGCGGGTCTTTACCAAGTAGGAAGCTTTCCTGCATACGAACGATGGGCAGAGTGGAATGGTCGATACAGAGATGTGGTACGTCGTTTTATAAAGGGAACAGATCACCATGCAGGTGCCTTTGCTACTGCACTCTCCGGATCGCAAGACCTCTACGCCCCCGATCGAGCTCCCTATCACAGTATTAATTTCATCACAGCGCATGATGGGTTTACACTTCGAGATCTTGTCAGTTACCAACAAAAACACAATGAAGAAAATGGCGAAGAAAACCGAGATGGTATGAATGAAAATGATAGTTGGAATTGTGGAGCAGAAGGAATCTCTAAAAAACGCAAAGTCCTTGAACTTCGCAAAAGGCAAATTCGCAACTTCCTCACAGCTCTTTTCTTTTCTTTAGGGGTGCCTATGCTCCTCATGGGAGATGAATATGGACATACGCGATATGGAAATAACAATGCGTATCCGCACGATAATGCTCTCAATTGGTTTTTGTGGGATGAACTGAAGCGCAATGCACCTATCTACGAGTTTTGTCGCAATCTCATTGCCTTTCGCAAAAAAACTTCACTCCTTCGAAGAACTACATTCCTGACTACGGACGATATTGATTGGCATGGCATTGCGCCGTTCTCTCCCGACTGGAGTGAAAAAAGCCGCTTTCTGGCTTATACTCTCAAGGGCCATCATCCCTTATACATTGCCTTCAACGCCCACTTTGAGCCTTTGAACGTTCGATTGCCTCCGCCGCCTCAAGGCAAGCACTGGCATTACATCATCAATACCTCTCTAGAACCCCCTCGCGATTTTGTTGCGCACCCTTCAGAATGCGATCCTGTAAAAGAGCACATTACCATGGAGGAGCATTCGGCATTTGTTGCACAAGCATATTAGACCTCTTGCGTAACTATTGACAGAAGCTTAGTTATGCAAGAGGTCTATTGATCAAATCACCTCTCCCAGCTATTCTCGAGGCATGCAGTTAAGACGATTTATCCTCTTTTTTTCGCTTCTCTTTGCATGCGCTTATGCAAAACCACTTGTCGTGTTGGCGCCGATTGTCAATCGCACAGATGCCCATTATGGATGGAGCCTTGAAAAAGAGTTTACCGAAAGATTGTATGAAGAATTGAAACAACACAACGAATTTAAGCTCATCAAAGGCAAACGCTATGATAAGCGTCATCATGATCCCTTTTTAGGCAATGTCCATTGGGTAAAAGATCATTATCCTCGTGCGGACTTTGTCGCATTTGCGGAACTCATCCAACACGATGCTTACGCAAAAAAACCCTCTAAACAATCAGATCGTTCAGGAACGACAGCGAAACTCTGTGCTGCGTTTCGCATTCGCGTTTTTGATGTGCGCGATGCAAAACCGCGGATTGTTTTGCAAGAAGTCGTCCAGAAAAGCAGCATCATTCCCTTTCTCTTTTCCTATTCAGATACCGGAGATGCAGCATGGAGCGATCCAAGATGTACTCCCTCTTCTTTAGATTCCATTCACGATAAACTCACGCGCGAGGTGGCAAAGCGCATAGAGCATTACATACAGGGCAATTGCAAAACAGCGCAAAATGCTTCCTGAACCTTATGCAAGCCAGATTGCTTCTATCGTCCTTTTTAGTGCGCTTGCCATGCTTGCCATATGGGTGGCAAAACGACATCAGTTTTTTCGCTCGCTAGACCAAGGGCAAGAACGATTTCGTCCCCAATTTTTGCTCACCTTTTTTTTCATTTACGTTGTGTCTATTCTGCTACTCGCTCCGCTTTTTGCTCGTATACTCCATCTTTTCTTGCCTCCCGTAAGTACCATTGCTTGGATACAATTTTTGATGCTCTCTTCTCTGATCGGGCTCTTTTGCTTTTACGGACTTTCTTTTCATCCACAACAATTTAAGCGCATTTGGAAAGATCGCCAAGTACGGAATTCTACTTCTATATCTCATGACCTACTCATCGGTGTAAGCGCTTGGGCCATGAGCTTTCCTCTCATTGCAGCGATCGGGCAAGCATCCGATCTCTTTCTCTATGCCCTGTTTCAATTTCAAGCATATGAACAAGTTGCCGTGCGCTACTTGAAAATGACTCTCTCCTCCCCCGAAGCTCTTACTATTGCCCTTTTTACTATTTTGTTTGCAGCACCAATCGTAGAAGAGTTTGCCTTCCGCGGAGTCTTGCAAAACTTTTGTAAGTGCTTTGTGAATACACAGCTTTCCATAGGAATCTCTGCTTTGATTTTTGCTCTTTTCCATTTTTCTATGAGTCAAGGACTAGGAAATATTTCTCTTCTTCTCGCACTATTTGTATTTGCTTGCTTTTTAGGGTATGTTTACGAACGACAGGCATCGCTCTATGCGCCGATCGCCTTACATATGACATTTAATGCAACGAGTACATTACAAATTTTGTTTTTTTCGTGATGATTCCATTTTCTGTTGAACATTTTGCACTTTCTGAAGTAGGCCCTGTGCGAAAAAATAATGAGGATGCCTTTTGTGCATTGCAAGAGCAGCACTTTTATGCGCTTGCCGATGGAATGGGCGGCCACAATGCCGGGGAAATTGCAGCACAAGTTGCTGTCCATGTTATGAGCAATGCGGTGGAGACCTTTCCTCATACAGAAGATCTCCATGCAAATGCCTCTTTCCTTCGCAAATCTGTGCTTTCTGCAAATCGACAAATCTATGCTCTTTCCAAAAAAAACGAAGCGTATCAAGGAATGGGTACAACGCTTTCTTGCTTCGTCTTAAGAGATAATGCTCTGATCTATGCACATGTGGGCGATAGTAGCTTGTATCAAATGCGTGGAAGACTCCGAAGGGTTACGCAAGATCACTCTCTTCGTTCCCATGAAGAAGGAATTGCTGGCCATCGCAACGTGCTTACCCGTGCTCTAGGAACGCAAATGCATACCTTGCCAGAACTTGGCCATGTCCCACTCCATTCCGGTGATCTCTATCTCCTTTGTAGCGATGGGCTCTCCGATTTTATTTCGCATAGGGAGCTCTCCTCTCTGCTTTCTTCCAATAATTTTCTTGAACAAATGGGGAAGGATCTTTTAAGCACTGCTCTTAAAAATGGTAGTAATGATAACATTACACTCCTCTTGATTAGGATAATGTGACTATTTACTTAGACAATAATGCAACCACGAGCATGGATTCCC
>JAKAAD010000114.1 GCA_021802305.1 bacterium | reverse complement strand
GCCCAAAGATCTCTTTGGATGCATTTTTTCTTATCTCGATATTCGCGATCTTTGTCGCTTCACCATGCTGTCACGCAGGCATCATGAAAACGCAAACGCATATTGGGAACTCTTTGCATTGCATTTTTATATTCAAGAGATACCCGCTACTCTTTCACTTCGAGAAATTTGCAAAAGTCACAATATCAGATCGATTCACCAATCTGCATTTCGCTTGCTACGAGAAATGGGGTACGCGAAGTTTTTAGAAAGTCGAAATCGGCAGCAGAAATCTCGTCCAATATGTGCACGAGGATTTAAATATCAATTATTGACAAATTACTTGAATTCAAGTACTTATGGGTTTTCACTATACAAAGTATATCGAAAATGATTCAAAAATGGAGAGGACTCATCAAAAAATTTCCTAATGAATGCTAGCATGTTAAACATTCAGTCATGTAAACTCTTGCTAGTTTCTACCGAAGTAACAAAAAGACATGACCATTTCTACCGATTATTTTAGCCAATTGCCCAAAGATCTCTTTGGATGCATTTTTTCTTATCTCGATATTCGCGATCTTTGTCGTTTCACCATGCTGTCACGCAGGCATCATGAAAACGCAAACGCATATTGGGAACTCTTTGCATTGCATTTTTACATTCGAGAGATACCTGCTACTCTTTCACTTCGAGAAATTTGCAAAAGTCACAATATCAGATCGATTCACCAATCTGCATTTCGGTCGCTACGAGAAATAGGGTACCCGAAGTTTTTAGAAAGTCGAAACCCGCAGCAGACATCCCATCTGATATGTGCACGAGGATTTAAGTACCATTTATTGACAAATTGCTTGAATTCAAGTACTTATGGGTTTTCACTATCGGAAATCAATCACGGCACATGCGACTGGCTGTGAGAGACTACGATAAGATACGCAAAGCTCAAATTTAAATTGTGTTTTTGGTACAATAAATGTGGGGGTGAATAGGGTTCGACTTAAGAACAAAACACCCGTGGCATGCGGAGGATATCGGTTGGCCTCCTTAATCATCCGGTAAAAAAATAGAAGCAGACGAAGAATTTGCTCTACAAGCTGCTTAAGGCTTAACCGCCTTAACGGCTCGGTTCTCTAGAGTGCAACTAGGAGCTTTAGAAGAACCGTCGTTTTCCCTAGTGTGGGCTTTTTTCGGTTTTCTCCTTGAGAAAAAAGCTCGAGATTCCAAGGAGACCCTTATTTGCGAGTGGTGCGCTTTCCAGCACAAGTAAGGGATCATCAGGAAGCGCTAAGCATGTAGTCATGGTTGCGGAGTTCGTTAAGGACGAGAGTTCGATTCTCTCCACCTCCAATCCTAATGAAGGCTTCCGTTGCACAACTGAAGCCTTTTGTATTTTATGAATAGGTACGGTGACACCAAAGGCCTTTGCTTACACACTTGATTGAATCTTCCCTAGCATCTAGCATGTTCATGAAAAGAAAATGGTTCACGAACATTCTCGACACGAAATTTGGAAGATGTTTGATGCGATCGCAAAAACCTATGATCGTGCCAATCGCGCAATGACACTAGGATGGGACGTTCGCTGGCGAAAAAAGGTAGCGCAACATCTACCCCAAAAGGAGCATTTGCGTCTTCTTGATTGCGCGACTGGAACAGGCGAGCAGCTCTTTGCCTGTTTTGATGCAAAGCGCTCCTCTATACATGCAGTTGGCATTGATCTTGCTGAAGAAATGTTAGAGATCGCACGCTTGAAAATGAGCCATCACCCGCAAGCTGCGCAGATGGAATTTCTTTGTGCAGATGTTCTCGAGATTCCTTTCGAAGATAATGTCTTTGATGCCATCACCATCTCGTTTGGCATTCGCAATGTGACCAATGTAGATCATGCCCTTAAAGAAATGTTTCGCGTTTTGCAACCATCGGGAAAAGTACTCATTTTGGAAGGATCTCTTCCAGAGCAACGTTGGGTGCGCACATTGTATCTTTTTTATTTACGTCAGCTGCTTCCCCGCATTGGACGCTGGGTATCCAAGCATGCATATGCCTATCGTTATCTCAACGAAACCATGGAGACCTTTCCTAGTGGAAGCGTTTTTTTGCAACAAGATGCGTGACATTGGCTTTGCCAACGTTCTGCATCTTCCCATGATGTTTGGCAGCGTCTCTTTGTATGTTGGGGAGAAGAGATGAATGATCCCATTTCCTGGATTGAAGAACAAACCTCTTACCCTAAATTTTTGTGGCAAGATCAACATGAACTTCGTGCAGCGGTAGGCATCAAGGAGTCTTTCGTTGCTCTTCCTTCCTCAATCCCGGAAGGTCTCTCTCTGTACGGGGGCATGCGTTTTCATCCTAAAGAAAAGGATGCTATGTGGTCAGGGTTTCCTGCGTCATTGTTTTGGCAGCCGGAACGAGAAGTAATCCTCCCCTCTCCCCTAACTACGCCAATGCGAGTGAGAGCTGCAAACCCTATTTTTGTCATAGAGCATTCTGACCTTCCCTCAAAGAAGCATTGGAAAGAGAAAATGCAGGAGCTTCAATTCCAAATGAAGCGTTCTCAAATAGATAAGGTCGTCTTCGGTCGGAGAAGAACGCTTGTCTTCTCGCAATCCCTCTCTTTTTGGTCTTGTGTTTGCAATGTACAAGAACGCATGGAGCACTCTACGTTGTTTGCTCTAGAACTTTCTCCTCAGCTTGGGTTCTTTGGGGCCTCTCCTGAACTTCTCTTTCGTCGCAAAAAAAATGAGGTCGTTACAGAAGCAGTTGCAGGTACACGGCCTCGCGGACACACAGCACATGAGGATGGCTTGTATGAAGAAGAATTATTCCAATCTGCAAAAGATCAGGAAGAATTTACATAC
>JAKAAD010000015.1 GCA_021802305.1 bacterium | reverse complement strand
AAAAAACCAATAGAGATTAAGGCTCATGGAAGAAAAGCGCGAAGTCTGTTCAGGGAAGGATTGAATTTGATTCGTCGAGCAATTTTTATGGGGGGTGTGCGAAAAAAATTCAGGCAACTTCTCGCTTGCTTTGTTCCCTTAGAACCAGTGAGTTACGCGCTATGAATTTATTTTTGTCCAGTACAAAGGAAAAAGATATATAATGGCATATCATGCCCGTTTCTGTAAGTAATGTAGTATCTCATGTAGAGGATGCTTTTTGTAAACAAATTTTGAATTTTGATAAAGAAAAGGCTTTTGCTGTTTACAATATTTTTCAACTCTACTTAGTCCATAAGAGTTCCACGGATCCCGTCTATGCATCTAGAATCCATGGCATACAGCCAGTCCTCAATGGGGCAAACGCAGTGTGGCTATTTTGGAGTCTGTTCAACAAAATGGGTCCCGATGTGAAGCAATTCCTTATTGAGAAAAAATCACCAATCTTCGTGCAAAAAGTTATTTTCGTGCTTAGTTTTTCCGTGATCCTTAGTGAAATTTGTGGATATTTTATACGCGCAAAACTGTACCGAGAAGACAAAGGGCTTTTGGAAAAATTATCCGTAGAAAATCGTACAAATATAATAACGTCTTGGACAATTCCCTTGCAGCCTCGAATTGCACAATCGCTCTACACGATCGGAATCATTTTGAACACCACCTTAGCATGCATTTCTCCCAAGAAAGCCCTTTATGCAATCAATGCACTCACCCAATGCGGCTGCCTTTATCGCATTTCTACTCAAAAGTGGGTGCTTTTTAAAAAAGCCGCTCAAATTTATTATAAAGAGTTGAGCAAATTAATATCGGTTGATTTTTCTTACACTGCCTTGCTGGTTCCAGTTACCGATATGACTATGACGTGTTCCCATTGCTCGCAAGCAAATCCTAATTCTTTTTTTTGTAAAGACCATGTTCTTCATGACACATGTATAGTCAGCAGAATTTATAATAAAAACAAATTTTTTCATAACAAATATACTATCAATGTACATGATTTTTATGATAGTAATACTGAGCGCCATTCACACAGTACTTGTGAAGTGCAGATTCATCCAGACGACTTACCAGCGTGTCCCGTGTGTCAAGACCGGCCTTTTCAGAATTTTGTATCCTTTTCGATGGATTGGCAGGAAGAGCAGGTTATGGCGACTGTAGAGGTCGCTAAACCCACAATAAATAAATCGAGCTATTATGCTTCGTTTCCTTTCTTAGATACAATCACTGCTTGTTATACATTGTTTCAGACAGCTTTAGCGCATGTGCAGCGCCGACCAGAAATGAGCTATGTTATTTACAACGCGCAAAAAGTTTTTCTCTTAGGAGATATCTTTTTGACCGTGCGAAACTACATTAACGCATACGATGCATTTCAAAAAAAATGGGAATCATCTAAAAAATCTGTTGAATCTGCACAAATTGACTGGGGCAAAATGGCAGCTGTCGGAGCTGCCGTTCTAGTGACGACTATCTGCTTAACGATACTCGTCGCTTCGTTAAAACAGCTTTCTTTGGCAAAAGCAGTCGATTTGAATGCCATTCTTTCTCAATTTGTTCCGAAAAATGCGCTCACAAATGTCTCTGCGCGTTGGAGCGGGATTACACCTATGCAGCGTTTCATGCATTTTGTCTATTTCCATCGCATTGTCTCTGAAATTGCTCTAGCGATGTTTTCTTCTAAGCCATATACGCATTTAAGTTATGCCCTCATGCAGACGTACATTGTATTTCGAAATGCGCAACTCCGATGGATAGTATTGGAAAATTCCAATCTCTTAGATGGAATACGCCGAGATGTCCGAGCTCTTAAAAATACATTTCGTTTTTTTGTTCCCGCGCATTCTTCATGCGGTGACGAAGAAACGCATCTACGACACACGATGAAAAGCATTTATGAGTATAGTAGCAAGCTCTTTCAGGGGAGTATATGGGATGTCTTTTGGGTTCATGATAAATATGGGATGCATCTTGGTTGCAATGTAACCGTGGTTACAAAAGAAGTAGAAAATTGCATATGCGGTGAAAGGCCTATTCTTGACTCTCTATTAGGAAGAATTCTTATTGATACAAGACTGCGAGGACTCGTAGCAACGGCAATTACTTTCTCTTTCGGTCGTTTTCTTTGAGGTATTGCTTTCTTAAGCGAATGCTTTTGGGAGTCACTTCCACCCACTCATCATCTTCGATGAAATCAATTGCTTGTTCCAAGATCATTTTGCGCGGGGGCGTTAAGATGATGTTTTCATCACTCCCCGCCGCGCGGACGTTCGTGAGATGTTTTTCTCTTGTCGCATTGACGACAAGATCATTTTCGCGACTATGCTCTCCAACGATCATTCCTTCGTAAACTTCATCACCCGGAGAGACAAAGAGCGATCCGCGTTCTTGGAGCCCAAAAAGAGCATAAGGAGTTGCTTTCCCAGTTGCATTTGCAATCAAGACGCCTTTAGATCGCCTTACGATCTCTCCTTTTGTGGGTCCATACTGCGCAAAGGCTGAGGTCAAAATGCCCAGGCCCCTTGTTGCAGTGAGGAAGGAGTTGCGATACCCCATGAGTCCTCTCGTAGGGATTAAAAAGTCGAGTTCGGTCAGGTTGCGATCATTCGTTTGGAGCTGCTGTAATTCACCTTTTCGCCGAGAGAGTTCTTCAATGGTGCTTCCAGCAAATTCCTGAGGAACCTCAATATGAGCCATTTCGTAGGGTTCTTGTTCGACGCCATTTTCCACTTTGAAAAGAACGCGAGGTTTTGAAAGGACAAATTCAAATCCTTCTCTACGCATGGCTTCAATGAGGACAGCAAGATGGAGTTCCCCACGTCCGCACACGCGCACAGCATCATCTCGAAAATGTTCGTCAATCACAAGAGAGATATTGGATTTTTTTTCTTGAAGGAGTCGTTCGCGAAGTTTATTCATTGTCACGAACTTACCCTCTTTTCCTGCAAGAGGACCTGAGTTGACCATAATCTCAATTGAGACGGTGGGTTCTGCAATGCGGATGGTGGGAAGCTGTACGATATGTTGTGGATCACACAGAGTATCTCCAATTAAAACTTCAGGAATGCCCGCGATGCTAACAATATCCCCTACACTTGCAATTTCGAGTTCCTGTCGCTTAATGCCGTGATAACCTTCAATGCGCTGAATGCGATGTTGGGTTACATGACCTTGGGCATCGACGCGTGCAATCATCTGTTGTTTAGCGGCTGTTCCTTGTAAAACGCGTCCGCAGGCCTGCCGTCCCACGTATTCATCATAAGACAATGTGACAGCCTGCATAAGAAAGGGGAGATCAGCATTTCCAGATGGCTGAGGCACCTCGTTCACGATGAGTTCAAAGAGGGGTCGCATGTCTACTCGTGGATCCACGAGTTCCTTCACAGCAAAGCCGGAGAGTCCCGATGCAAAAATAAAAGGAAATCCAAGTTGTTCGTCGTTTGCACCAAGCTCTACAAAGAGGTCAAATGTTTTGTTCAATGCAATATGAGGATCAGCTTTGGTTCGATCAATTTTGTTGACGATGACAATGGGTCGCAATCCCATTTTTAATGCTAAGGAAAGCACGAATCGCGTTTGAGGCATGGGTCCTTCCTGCGCATCCACGAGGAGAAGCACGGCGTTGACGAGGCCGAGGACGCGTTCTACTTCGCCCGAAAAGTCAGCATGTCCGGGGGTATCTATAAGATTTATTTTGAAATCGCCATAGTACAAGCTCGTGTGCTTAGCAAAAATCGTGATGCCGCGCTCTTTTTCCTGGTCATAGCTATCCATGACTCGTTCGGGTACTTTTTCATTGTCTCGAAAGACATTCGATTGTCTAAGTAGGTTATCGATGAGAGTCGTTTTGCCATGGTCGATGTGCGCTACAATGGCAATATTTCGCATTTTTTCTGGGGGGAAGTTCATACTTGAACACTATCCATGGTTGGGGCTATAATATACACAATCTATGCAAATTGAACAACCCGAGGAGCTGCAATGTACGCTGCAAACGATATTTTGCAGGAAAAGCTTGAGCAAGCTTTTCATCGAGAAACTTCCATGGTTGCATTGCACGAAGTTGCGAAAATTGCATCGGAACACTCTCCGATCGATTTAGCGTATGCTGCGTCCCATCTTCCTGCATCTGCACGGCCTATCCTCTATGAAAATTTAGTGGATGTCGAAGCAAAAATTTCTTTTATGGTCAACGCTGACAGTAGCACGCGCGTTGCTATCTTTCGTTACATCAGCGATAACGCTGTTAAAAATCTTCTTGAAACGATGCCTGCAAACGAGGCCGTAGAAATTTTAGAAGATATTTCCGAAAGAAGATTCCGCCGAGTTATGGAAATCCTCGATCCATTAAAAGCGCAACATATTCGAGAGATTAAAAAGCATGAGCGCAACACAGCAGGAAGGCTCATGACAAATGAATATTTTGCCTTTCTGCAAGAAGTGACCCTAGGGGAGGCAATAGATGCAATACGCGGACAACCTGGGATCGAATTGACAAGTCATGTGTTTGTTTTGGATGCTGAAAAAAAATTGTTGGGCATTGTTCCTGCGCGCAACCTCATGGTCAATGCACCGCGGTTGACGTTAAGGCAGGTGATGAAACCTCTACAGTATACCGTGACTGTGGAAACTTCTCGAGAAGAAGTGCTTGAGTTCGTGGAACGATATAAAATTGCTGCCCTTCCCGTTGTCGATGCAGAAGGTCACCTTGTTGGAGTGATTGCCTATGATGAAGCAATCGATGCCATGGAAGATCGTTTAGATGAGACGATCGCCATCATGGCAGGAACAACGGAAAAGATCCAAGAACCTAGATCGCTATTTCGTCGCGTTCTTTCTCGAGCGCCATGGCTCATTGTGACGCTTTGTGCAGGGCTTGTAAATGGCAGTGTCATGTCTTCGATTCAAAATTATGCACAAGGAATTCTTACGTTTGCGCTCTTTTTTGTACCGTTGATCACAGGTATGTCGGGGAATATTGGAATTCAAAGTAGTACGTTACTCGTGCGGAGTATGGGATTAGGGCTTTTATCGCCATCAAATCGCCGCGAAATTGTGTTTCGAGAGCTGCGAATAGGTTTAACCACGGGAACCTTTTTTGGAATTGTCTGTGCTGTTTTAGTTTCCTTTCTTGGTTTTGCCTACGTAGGAGTGCATGTAAGTCCAATGGCAATCGGTATGATTGTAGGTGCGGGACTTTTGGGGGCTTGTCTTACCGGAAGTTTACTTGGAGTTGTTTCTCCCCTGTTTTTCTCGCGCATCGGAGTAGATCCCGCAGTTGCATCGGGTCCTATTGTCACAGCATTTAATGACGTGCTTTCTATGGCGATTTATTTTCTCATTGCAACGGGGTTGAGCACCTTACTTTTGTAAGTGATCAACGCCTTTTCTTTTTAGTGTTTTTGCGATATGATCGGGATATTCCCATGGGACAAGTGACAAATAAGTTGTTGAAAGATCTTCTTCCCCAAGCATTACATCGAGTTCAGAGTGCTCATCATGGCCGCTTGGATCTTTTACAAATGGGCTGGTCGGAGATTGTGGGGGAGAGATTTTCTTCCATGACTCGAGTGGCGAGTTTGTCTCACGGAGTACTTATGGTCCGAGTCAATAATTCCACGCTGTATGCATTGTTGGAACAGCATGAAAAGAAGAGATTGCTCCAACATTTAAAAAAGCGGTTTCCTGGGCATAAAATTCAATCTCTTTACTTTCGGATGGGTGAATGACGACAAAACAACAAAATGAATATGGCGCAAGTGCAATTACCGTATTGGAAGGACTGCAAGCAGTACGCGAGCGTCCTGGAATGTACATTGGCGATACGCATGCAGGTGGACTCCATCAACTCGTATACGAAGTAGTTGATAATAGCGTTGATGAAGCGCTCGCTGGATTTTGTACGGAAATTACCATCATTTTGCACAAAGATGGTTCTGCTAGCATTGAAGATAATGGTCGCGGGATTCCCGTTGGAAAACATGAAAAAGAATCGCTAAAACAAGGACGCGATGTCTCTGCAGTCGAAGTCGTCATGACGATCCTCCATGCAGGAGGAAAGTTTGACAAAGGTACATATAAAGTTTCTGGTGGTCTTCATGGTGTTGGCGTCTCTTGCGTCAACGCTTTATCAAAAAAAATGACTGTGGAAGTGTTCCAAAATGGCCAGCACTACGAGATGACTTTTGCAAAAGGTAAGCCCACATCTTCTCTTCGCATGATGGGAACTACCACAAAGCGAGGAACGAAAGTCACGTTTTTACCCGATGATGCGATCTTTTCGGTCACGCAATTTGCATTTGATGTTCTTTTGAAACGACTTCGAGAACTTGCTTTCTTAAATTCAGGACTCAAGATTACATTCCGCGACGAAAGAGAGGCATCGCCGAACGAAGTACACTTCTTTTATGAAGGAGGGCTCAAATCGTTCGTATCCTATCTCAATGAAAACAAAACACCACTCTTTCCTAAACCCATTTTTATCCGTGGATCGAAAGAAGGGGTGGATGGAGTTGTCGATGTGGAACTTTCCATGCAGTGGAATAGCACCTATCAAGAAAATATCCACTCTTACGTCAATAACATTGCTACGCGCCAGGGTGGAACGCACGTTACTGGTTTTTACACTGCGCTCACGCGTGCACTCAATCAGTACATCAAAAACCACAATTTGTTCAAAAGCGAGAAGGGTTCCTTGAGTGGAGAAAACATGAGAGAAGGCCTTACAGCCGTTCTTTCGCTCAAGGTCCCCAATCCTCAATTTGAAGGGCAGACGAAGCAACGCTTGGGAAATAGCGAAGTTGCCTCTATTGTACAGCAACTCGTTGGCGAGGAACTTACGACCTTCTTTGAGGAAAATCCCGTAATCACGCGTCTCATTGCTGAAAAAGCGATGTTGGCCGCACAGGCAGAAGAAGCTGCGAAAAAAGCAAGAGAGCTTACACTGAGAAAGACCGCCTTGGATGCAAGCAGGCTTCCCGGAAAACTTGCAGATTGTCAAGAGAAAGATCCTGCGCTTTGCGAAATTCTCATTGTAGAAGGAGATTCTGCGGGTGGTTCCGCAAAAACAGGTCGCGATCGCCGTTTTCAAGCGATTCTTCCCATTCGCGGAAAAATTCTCAACGTTGAAAAGGCAAGGCTGGAAAAAATTCTGCAAAATCAAGAAGTAGCTTCCATGGTTTCTGCGTTTGGTTGTGGAATTGGCCAAGACAATTTTTCTGCGGAAAAGCTCCGTTACCACAAGATCATCATCATGACGGATGCGGACGTTGATGGGTCGCACATTCGCACGCTTCTCCTTACGTTTTTCTATCGCCACATGCCGGCACTTATCGAAAATGGATATGTCTATGTAGCGCAACCACCGCTTTACCGAGCAACGCGCAAAAAAATGAGCCGCTATATTCAAACGGAAAAAGAGATGGATGAATACTTGCTCGACGTTGGACTGAGCGATATGCAGATTCGCCTTGTAGGACATACGGATGTGCTAAAAAAAGAAGAACTTTCAGACTTGTTAAGCGCTGTGCGCGATACTGAAAGTTGGATTCTCTCTTTAGAGCGTAAAGCAGTTCCTTTCCGCGAATTTCTCCAGGCAAGAAATGAAGCGGGATTACTACCGCGCTTTCAAACGAAAATTGGAGATGAGCTTCGCTATATCTATTCAGGACAAGAGCTCGCTGAGCTCAAAAGCTACAACGAAGAAGTGCAAAAAGCGCGCCATGAAGAGACTCTTGCTGCGATTCCTCCCGAAGAGCAAACGGAAGAGATGCGAACATTTGTGCCAAAGCCTTTTAGCTTTGTAGAACTCTACGATGTTGCGCTTTTAGATAGCCTTAAAAAACGACTCTCTACATATAACCTTTCCCTGGATCAATATCTGATTCCCGATGGAAAGATTTTAGATATTCTCGATGAATCAGGCCAGGAGTATCCTGTCCATGCGTTAAAAGAGGCCATGGAGATCCTGCGCAACAATGGTCGAAAAGGAATTGAGCTCCAACGATACAAGGGACTTGGGGAGATGAATGCTGATCAGCTTTGGGAGACAACGATGGATCCTGAACGGCGCACGCTTCTTCGCATTACGATTCCGGACGCGATCGCTGCTGATCACATGTTTACAATGCTCATGGGAGAGGATGTGCCTCCACGACGGGCGTTCATCGAGCAGCACGCACTCTCTGTGAAAAATTTGGATATTTGATTCACTTCACAGGGGCGATCCATCCAATCGATGTGAGATAAGCTTCGTTTTTGCGTACATATTCAGGGAAATGCTCTGAAATAGGAATGGCTGGGATGCTTTGGATTTGTGCTGCAATTTCTTCATCGGTGATGCTGTGGATGTGCGCATTACCCTCTACGACGCTCATGCTCTTTTCTCGAATCTGCTGCACCCCTCCCATCCAGGTGAAATGCCATCCTCCATTGGAAATGGCGTAGTAGAGATTTCTCCGATCGCGAAAATGTTGTGGTTCATGTTTCTTAAAATTGCGATAGGTTGTTGCAACAGTTCCACGCCACCGTACCGTTGGTGTAGGTCGATTGAGCTGGTATAGATATTGATCTTGTTCAAAAGCAATCGTGCGATAAATTCTTTTGTTCAAGAGTTCACTTAAAAAAGCAATCTTTGAAGGGCGGGGAATTTCATCAAGATCTGAAATCATAATAATATCTTGAAGCTCGCAATGTTTTAGACCTTGCGAGATTAAATTGCGCTGAAAATGTTCTCGTTCCCACGGCGTCATTCTCGGGTGCTTTTCTGTGTTTGCAATGTAAATGATCTTTGATTGGAACTTTTCAAAAAGAGGCGCATTGCCTGCGAAATAGAGTGGTTTTTGGCCTCCTCGCTGTGTTTCCACGGATTCCACTAAAACGAAATAATCCACCACATCATCGAGCTCTTCAAGGCGCATCTTTAATAGCTCTAGTTCATTAAAAAACATGAAGCAATCGTATACTTTTGCGTATACTCCTGTGCTGTTCATCAAAAGCAGGGAACAGACGAGGCAACAGAGAAGTTTTTTCATGCAGTTATGTTATATGGTTTACTTAGCTTTTGTTGTTCCAACAATAATGCCATCTACCGTTTTAAAGTGCTTATCAAAAGAACAAAGCAGACACCCATTTTCCAAAGATTGCGCGGCTATCCACAGATCATTATCCCGAAAAACAATGGATCCCTGCCCGACTTCTAAAATCCTGGCCTAACATTGAAGCAAGATCTGCCCACCGATGAAACGATTTGCTTTATGGATGAGGTTCATCCCACTCACAATGTACAACCAACCTATGGAATGGCAGATCTCGGATCCATTGATCTGACGCCCTCAATGTGATCGAGCATAGAGTTCTGATCCAAGAAGATAAAATAGTGCGTACCCTGTGAAAAATAAGGTTCATATTTTTTGTGATCATGCGGGGTACTACAAAAATAAGACAGAATATCTCCGGACTTCGAAGATAGAATTGCATTTTTTACCTCTGTATAGTCTCAATCTAAACCCAATCGAGCAATTATGGAAATGAATGAAAGAGCATGCGCTCTACAACATGCATTATGGGGAGTTTGAGGATTGCAAATCGGCACACAGAATAGTACACGGCTCGCTCAATTGCTTTGTAATGAGTCATTTAATATAAACGAAATAAGGCAGACTGTTGAACCCGCATGCATAACCACTAATATCTAGGAGAGGCAAACAAAAATGATGGGTCCTGATCCAAATACCTTCTACCCGATTAAGGACTATGCAAAACTCGTTTTTCTCAAACATTTCGTCAAAGCCAGCAACATTATCGTCGGCGATTACACCTATTTCGATGACCGTCGCAATGGCCCTGAGAAGTTTGAAGAATATAACGTCCTCTATAACTATGACTTAGCCAGGGTCAAACTCATCATTGGAAAATTCTGTGCGATTGCAGCAGAAACGCGATTCATCATGACGGGAGATCATAAACTGGATGCTATTAGCACCTACCCATTTCCAATCTTTCAACAGGGATGGGAGACTGCCTTCGATATGTTGGACTTTCCCGTAAAAGGAGACATCATCGTTGGAAATGACGTTTGGTTTGGATATGACTCTCTTATCAAGGGCGGTGTCAAAATCGGTGACGGCGCAATCATTGCTACGCGCGCTATCGTGGTTAAAGATGTCCCGCCTTACGCCATCGTCGCTGGAAACCCTGCTAAAGTTGTTAAAATGCGCTTTGATGACAAAACTATCGAACGTCTCCTCCGCATCTCTTGGTGGGACTGGAATATTGAGAAAATCAATCGACATCTTAAACTGATTTGCAATCTCGACGTGGATCGATTGGAAGCGGCGAGCTTGGAAGAATAAAATCTTTTTTGCAACTTCCACGAATGAAAAGTCAGTTCCCTCTTAACATTGCGGTCATCGGTCTACCTCGAAGTGGGTGCACTTTTGGCGCTAGAGAACTCACTACCGAAGCAAGCATCGCGGCAAAGCTCTTAGCGAAATGCCAAGGTGTTGAGGTGGTTCAAGAGCAACGCAAAGTTCGGGGTGGGCGGAGTGAATTACGTCATGCACAAAACTCTGCTTGGACGGCAGCACAAAAAACATAGGGTTTCAATTAAATTTTACATGCACAAGCTCTCGCATACCTTGCACCATAGCCTCTTTTTGTGGTACCTTTTAGTATAGATTTTCACATGCAGCCAAGAGTGCTATGAGCCATCCAAACGATCATGTTCAGCCAAGAAATGTAGAGGAAGAGGTCAAGGAAAGCTATCTTCGCTATTCCATGTCCGTAATTATCTCTCGAGCGCTTCCAGACGTGCGCGATGGTCTCAAGCCATCGCAGAGACGCATCTTGTATGCAATGAGAGCGCTGCATTTAGGCCCGTCGACAAAACATCGAAAGTGCGCAAAGATTTGCGGGGATACATCTGGAGATTACCATCCTCATGGTGAAACTGTCGTTTATCCTACACTCGTTCGCATGGCGCAGCCATGGGTGATGCGCTACAAGCTCGTGGATGGGCAGGGAAACTTTGGATCCATCGATGGCGATCCACCTGCTGCAATGCGTTATACAGAAGCTCGTCTGACATCAGCAGCGATTGCTTTGATGGAAGACCTCGATAAGGATACTGTATTGCTCGTATCCAACTACGATGAAACGCGTACAGAACCTACGGTTTTTCCTGCGAAATTTCCCAATCTTCTTGCGAACGGCACTTCGGGCATTGCTGTTGGAATGGCTACGAACATTCCCCCTCACAATCTCCAAGAACTCATTCAAGCAACTCTTCTCTTAGTCGAAGATCCACGAACGACGATCGAACAACTCATGACGGTGATGCCAGCTCCCGATTTTCCTACGGGGGGGGTCATCTGTGGCTCCCGCGGTGTAAAAGAGGCCTATCATTCAGGAAGAGGAAAGATCGTTTTGCGAGGCATTGTGCATGTCGAGGATCAAGAAAACTCGGATCGTCAACGCATTGTTATCGATGAAATTCCCTACAACATTACCAAAGCAGCTCTTGTACAAAAGATTGCAGACCTCGTTAATGCAAAGACCATCCCTGGCATTAGCGACATGCGTGATGAATCAGATAAGCAGGGAATGCGCATTGTTTTAGAACTCAAGCGCGGTGAAATTCCAGACGTTACTATTAACCAGCTCTACAAGTTTACCGATATGCAAGTTACGTTTGGCTGCAACATGCTTGCATTGGATAAAGGTCTGCCGCGCACAATGAATATCAAACAGCTCATCAATGCGTGGATTGACCATCGCATTGAAGTGATTCGAAGGCGCACGCGTTTTGAATTAACAAAAGCGGAACTGAGAGCGCATATTTTAGAAGGCTATCTCAAAGCTCTCGATCACCTAGATGCAATCGTCAAATTGATCCGTGCATCGGAGAATCGCGAGCTTGCGCGGGCGGCCCTGATGACGACCTATCACTTTACCGATCGACAAGCAAACGCTGTTTTAGATTTGCGCCTTTATCAGCTGACTGGACTAGAAAGGGAAAAAATTGAAGATGAATACAAAGAGCTTCTTGAAAAAATCGCCCACTATCGAGCTGTTCTTGGTAGTGAGCAGATGGTGCGCAAAATCATCCAGGAAGAACTGCTCGAATTGAAAAAACAACACGTTGGTGATCGCAGAACGAAGATCATCGCAGCAGAAGGAGAATTTCAAATTGAAGATCTGATTCCGGATCAGCCCGTTGTGATTACGATTTCTGAAGATGACTACGTCAAGCGCATGCCTATCGATACATTCCGAGAACAAAGACGTGGCGGTCAAGGTGTGATTGGCGTTGAGATGAAAAAAGAGACGGATGTCCTCAAAGACATCTACTTTGCATCGACGCACGATTACTTGCTCATCTTTACAACACTTGGCCGATGCTATTGGTTAAAAACTTGGGAAGTGCCCGAGGGAACGCGACGCTCGAAAGGAAAACCCCTCATCAATCTTCTAGAAGGAATTCAGGCAGGGGAGAGAATTGCTGCAGTCCTTTGCGTGAAGCATTTTTCTGACTCCGCATTTATTCTCCTTGCAACCAAGCGCGGCATTGTGAAGAAAACAGAACTTTCTGCGTATAGCTCTCCCCGAAGAAAAGGGGTGTTTGCCATCAATATCGATGAGGGAGATGAAGTGATTGCTGCGCGTTTGACTCGAGAAGGAGACCAGGTGATGCTCTTTACAAAGCATGGAATGGCTGTTCGATTTGACCAGTCGCAAGTGAGGCCAATGGGCCGCGTTGCGCGCGGAGTCAAAGGCGCGACGCTCCGTGCAAAGGGGGACATGATTGTCTCTTGTGAAGTGGTCAAGGGAACGGAGAGCGTACTGATTGTCTGCGAAAAGGGTTTTGGCAAACGATCTGATGTAGAAGAGTTTCGCCAAACAAATCGCGGAGGCGTTGGCGTTCGATCGATCATTACGAGTACAAGAAATGGTCTTGTGGTAGGGGCTATTTCCGTAGCAGATAGAGATAGCGTCCTCTTAATGTCCAACTCCGGTCAAGCACTTCGCATGAACATGAGAGATGTTCGCGTGATGGGGCGCTCAACGCAAGGCGTACGCCTCGTCCAAATTCCAGAAGGAGATTTTCTTGTTGGCCTCGTTCGCCTCTCTGTCATTGAGACGGAGCCTTTAGAAGTGAGTTAAATGTCTCATCCTTGTGGTTTCTTCATCACCTTTGAAGGGGGAGAGGGCGCAGGAAAATCGACGCTCAGCAAGAAGATCTATCAATATCTCGTGAAGCAGAAAAAAGCTGTTTTGTTCACAAAAGAACCTGGCGGCACCAAGCTCGGAAAAAAAGTCCGCATATTGCTTTTGCAAAAAAAAGAGACATGGATTTCCCCTCGTGCGGAGCTTCTTCTCTTTCTGGCTGATCGTGCACAGCATGTCGATGAACTCATTATCCCTGCGCTACAGCAAGGACAGATCGTTCTTTGCGATCGATTTAGCGATTCCACACGTGCCTATCAAGGGGCAGGCCGTGGATTTTCTACCAAATGGCTAGAATCCCTTTTGCAATTTGCTACAAATGGATTGCAGCCCGATCTCACGTTCTATCTCGACGTAGATCCTCAAATAGGGTTTCAGCGCGCAAAGCGAGAGCGAAGGCAATTAGATCGTATGGAACAAGAAGCACTTGCTTTTCACAAAAAGGTGAGAAAGGCTTTTTTGAGCATAGCTAAAAAATATCCCAAGCGCATTTGCACAATTGACGCATCCCTTTCTCCCGAGGTAGTATTTGCATATGCCAAACGAAAGCTCGACGCTTTTCTCCGATCTTCTCGGAAATGAAGAGCTAAAAAAAACATTACAAAGGCTTGTAGAAAAGAAGGCGTTACCACGCGTCTTACTCTTTCACGGGCCTAAAGGAGTAGGAAAGTGCCAGTTTGCTCTTCAGCTTGCCAAGCAGCTTACTGGATCTACAATCTCAGTAGATCTTCAGACTCTTACGCCTGAAGGAAAAAACGATGTATATTCTGCAGAACGCGTGCGCCTGCTCCTAGAACATGCTCAACCCCCCCCCCCCCATGGCGAAGCAAAAGCTGAAGAACTTAATGTTACGATCGCAAAAGCTAACGAACTTCTTCTTC
>JAKAAD010000113.1 GCA_021802305.1 bacterium | reverse complement strand
AGCATGAGAATGAGCTCTTTTTTTTCAGCATCAAAACGGTAGGTTCCTTGCTCGATGATAGAGGAGGGATCTTCATGGGGGTGCAGGGAGTATTCGCGAATTTGTCGTCGAATTTCTGCTTCGATTGCAAGTTCCATATAGCTAAAGGAGTTGATGTTCTTGATTTCGACTTTGGTTCGCAACGTTTTTTCCGATTTTTTGCGTACGGATATGTTACAGTCAATGCGCAAAGAGCCTTTTTCCATGTTGCCGTCAGAAGCATTGATGTATTGGAGGATTGCTTTGATGGCCATTGCATAGGCAGAAGCTTCTTTGGGGGAATGGATGCAGGGTTTGGAAACGATTTCTATGAGAGGAACCCCTGCGCGATTATCGTCGATCCCTGCAAATTGCGAAAAATGTTTGAGCATTCCTGAGTCATCTTCGAGATGCGCTTGTTGCAGTGCAAAACGCTTTGTCTCTTCGTTTACATCTGCTACGACAAATCCTCCTTCGAGGATGGGATGGTAAAATTGCGTAATTTGAAAATTGCGAGGGCTGTCAGGGTAAAAATAGGATTTTCGATCAAATGTGCTAAAAAGAGCAATATTTGCGTGGACGGCACAGCCAAATTGAACAGCTTTTCGCACGGCTTCGCGATTGAGAATGGGGAGACTTCCCGGCTGCCCTGTATCTACAACTCCAATGTTTGTATTGGGTTCGTCTCCAAAATGATTCGGGGAGCCACTAAAGAGTTTGGTACGCGTGTTGAGTTGTGCGTGGATTTCCAATCCAATGACCGGTTCCCAATCTTCATAGACGATTTGATCTTCCATTTCTTTATTCATGCTGCACCATAGGGGGAAGAAAAGAATGATTGGCATGTTGCTCATAGGCATGAGCAAATTGAAGGACCTGCGCATCGTGGAGCATAGGGCCCATGAGTTGCAATCCGTAGGGCATGCCTTCTTTGCTGAGGCCGGAGGGAATGCTGATCGCAGGGAATCCGGTAAGATTGGCTCCCACCGTGAAGATATCTTGGAGATACATCTGTAGGGGATTTTGAAAGGAGGCAAAGCGAGGGGCAATGGAAGGAGAGGTAGGAAGGGCTATCATGTCACAATGCGCAAAAGCTTCATTGCACGCCTGAATGACAAGAGTGCGCACTTTTTGCGCCTTTCGATAAAATGCTTCAATATGGCTAGAGGAGAGTACAAAGGTCCCAAGAAGAATGCGTCTTTTGACTTCGGGACCAAATCCTTCCTGTCTGGATAATTCATAGACTTCTTGTAGCGTCTTCGCACGAGGAGAGCGCGCTCCATATCGTATGCCATCGAAGCGAGCGAGATTCATAGAGGCTTCCGCAGTGGAAAGCGTATAGTAGAGAGAGACGGCGATCTTTAGAATATCGAGATTGATCTCTACGATTTCTACGCCCAGTTCTTTAAAACGAGAAAGCGATTGGGTCAATACTTCTTTCGATTCATGGGGGATACCTTCGCAAAAATGCCAAGGAATCCCTAATTTTTTTCCTTTGATGTTTGTGTGCAGATGATGTACCCATGGCTCTGGAGGTTGAGGGATGCTTGTTGCATCGTTTTTGCAATGGCCTGCGATGACCTCCATGATAAGAGCCGCATCGGCCACCGTAGTGGAAAAGGGTCCAATTTGATCAAAGGATGATCCAAAGGCAACGAGACCATAACGCGAAACGCGCCCGTAGCTAGGTTTAAAACCCACAATGCCGCAATAAGCAGCGGGGAGTCGAACGGAGCCTCCCGTATCGCTTCCGAGAGAGAGGGGGCATATGCGTGCAGCAACGCATGCAGAAGATCCTCCCGAAGACCCCCCGGGGCTATACGCCTCGTTCCAAGGATTCTTAGTCAATTGAAGGGCGGAGTTCTCTGTAGTAGACCCCATTGCAAATTCGTCTAGATTTGTTTTTCCTATGAGAATGGCATCTGCTCTTTCTAGCAATTGCACGACGGTCGCATCGAATACAGCCTTGTAATTTTTCAGAAATCGAGAGGCGCAAGTAGTGATCTCACCTTTTATGTGAATGTTATCCTTAATCGCAATGGGAACGCCTGCAAGTTTCCCTAAGGGTTTTCCCTGCGCTCTTTTTTGGTCTAATGCTTTTGCAGTTTTGCGTGCGCGCTCATGAAAAACTTGGAGAAAAGAGGTAATGCGGGGTTCTCGCTTCTCAATGCGAGCAAGGGTGTGTTCGACAATCTTTTCCGCAGAGATCGCGCCGGATTGAAATTGTTCTCGAAGTTCTAGAGCTGTTTCTCTCATCCTACTCCTTCATGACGGGTGGTACGCGTATCAATCCCCCCACATGAACAGTGTTTGCTAAGTAGTCTTCACGGGTTAGGAGTTCTTCTTCGCAATCTTCTCGGAGCAGATGTTTATGCGAAGCCAAGACATGGTAGCAGGGCTCCACTCCTTCAGTATTTATGGCATTGAGCTCTTCCATATAAGCAAGCGTTCTAGAGAGGTGTGTTTTTAAGGTATCTTTTTCCTCTTCACTGCAAGCAATGCGGCAAAGATGAAAAAGTTTTTCCACTTCCTCTTTCGATATGTCGGTCATATTTAAGGCACTATAGCACAAATGAACGTGGTTGGCTATGCTAATAAAGGAGAAAATTTCTAGAAAGCCCGGGTTTGCTGCTTCTTCTCATCTCCTAGAAAAATGAGGAATAGGGTCCATCTCCCTACCCTTGTATTTTTTCCCGATCCGACGTACATTTTGAAAAGATGAAGATCATCGGTTACGTATCTTACGCATTGGTTCTTGTTGGTGCTATCAACGTGGGTCTTTGGGGATTTTTCCAATTTGACGTCTTTGCTTGGGCGTTTTATGGCAATGAAACCTGG
>JAKAAD010000112.1 GCA_021802305.1 bacterium | reverse complement strand
CGTGCGAACCCCGCACTTCGTGCATACATAAATGCTTCTGCATCTTTTCCCGTCACTCCTTCAATGCGGCGGACGCCTTTTGCAATGCTATGTTCCTTGGAGATGCGAAAAAGGCCGATCTCTCCACAAACGGAAACGTGAGTTCCACCACACAATTCTTTCGACATTTCGATGTCGACGACGCGCACACGCGCGCCATATTTTTCTCCAAAGAATTGTTTAATTTCAGGGTGTTTTTGCGCATCTTCATACGAAAGCTCATAGGTTGTAACGGGAAAATTTGCCCGAATTTTTTCATTGACGAGCCCTTCGATGGTGCGAAGATCTTCCTTGGTGAGCGCCTTGTGATGCGTAAAGTCAAAGCGCAAATGATCTTGCGCTACCAAAGAGCCGGCTTGGCGCACGTGTGGACCGCATACATGTTGTAGTGCCCAATGAAGGAGATGGGTTGCGGTGTGATTGTGTGCAATGCGGCTGCGTCTCTCTTGATGTACTGTTGCTTCAATGACGTCGCCGATCTTCAGCGTTCCCGATACAAGCAGCCCGCGATGGGCAATCACACCAGAGTACGGAGCATGCGTATCTTGTACGACAAAGCGATCGTTTCCACGAGTGAGCATTCCTTGGTCGCCAATTTGTCCTCCTTTTTCCGCATAAAAAGGTGTGCGATCAAGAAGTACCTCTCCTTCGGTTTTCGCATGCATTTCTGTCACAAATGCTCCTTGCACGACTAATCCCACTACTTTGGCTTGTATAGAAAGTTGGGTGTATCCTACAAAGTCCGTCGATCCATTCTTTTCTATAAAAGCGCGAAAGAGACTTTCACTTGCAAGTTGATCGTGGGCAACGTGTGCTGCACGCGAGCGCTCTTTTGCTTGCTCTTCGAGAAGCTCATAGGCATCGAGATTGACACTGAGATCGTGATCTTTTGCAATGAGCATGATTTCCTCGAGAGGAAGGCCATACGTATCTTTGAGTTTGAATGCCTCTTCCCCGGAAATCTGTTTGTAGGGAGAGATTTTTGCCTTATCGATAATAGTGTGTAAGAGATTTCCACCTCTTTTGAGAGTGCGCAAAAAAGCCTCCTCTTCGTTCGTGAGAATTTCTTCAATGCGCGCTTTGGCTTTAGGAAGTTCTGGAAAATCTTCTCCCATCAAGTCAATGAGGCGAGGCAAAAGCTTTGCGAGGAAAGGTTCTTGTAGATTCATCATGCGCCCATAGCGCACGGCACGGCGCAAAAGTTTTCGCAAAATGTATCCGCGTTCGACATTGCTCGGCTGCGCCCCATCTGCAATGGCAAAGGCAAGCGTGCGCAGGTGATCGGCAATCACGTGAAAAGCAGGAGCTACCAAAGGATCATTAGAAGGGTATGCAATACGGGAGAGGACTTCGATTTCTCGAATCAACTCTTGAAAGAGATCTGTTGCAAAGACAGTATCGACATCCATGATAAGCGCAATGATGCGCTCGAGTCCGGAACCTGTATCAATGCAGGGTTTCGGCAAGGGAGTGAGATGTCCTGCTGCATCTCGATTGGATTGCATGAAGACGAGATTCCAAAATTCAAGAAAGCGCTCTCCGGCCATATCCTCTTGAGGAGAGGAAGCTTTTCCATATTTTTCTCCACGATCATAGTAGAGCTCAGAACAGGGACCGCAAGGTCCCGTATCACCCATCGCCCAGAAATTGTCCTTTTCTCCCATGGAAACGATGCGCTGCTCTGGCACGAATTCTTTCCATAACTTGCGCGCCTCTTCATCTTCTCGAAAAACGGTAATCCAAATCCTTGGGGGATCAAAACCAAATACCGTTGTTGCCACTTCCCATGCATAGGCAATGGCATCGCGTTTGAAATAGTCTCCAAAGGAAAAATTACCGAGCATCTCGAAGAAGGTAAGATGCCTGGAGGTATGTCCCACGTTATCGAGGTCATTGTGCTTTCCTCCAACGCGCACGCATTTTTGTGACGTAGCAGCGCGCGTGTAATCGCGTTGACTCGTGCCTAAAAAGACATCCTTGAATTGATTCATCCCCGCGTTAGTAAAGAGGAGCGTAGGATCTTCGTGGGGTACCACCGGTGAAGAGGGGACGATCGCATGTTCGCGTTCCTTGAAATACTTGAGGAAACTTCTGCGAATTTTAGAAAAGAGCATACATCATACCAAAAACAAGAACACGATTTCTTGGGAATGCATCATACTGGAAAGCTTGAATATTTTCAGAGGGGATGGTTTGCAATATTTGATGAAGGAAGTCTTAGGAAAGAGTATCTGTTTAAGTTCTCTGTCTCTCTACTAGACGAAAAATAAGTTGATGACAAGAGCTCGCTGAGGTGCGATCACATCTCGTTGAATACCAGACAGCGAGGTATAATGAAACACATCAGCGAACCGCAAGAAATTTTATCCAATTTTTTTGATTGGCACAAGTCCCGTCTTAACTGCCTCACGTAAATTCTGCAAGCCCTTTTTGCCGTCAGAACGGTCAATCCCACTCAAATTGCTGCAGCCTTCACAACTTCTGTGAAGGAGGAGCCTTCTTACCGTAGAGTTTGTCGTTTTTTTTCAGGGTTTTCATTCGAAATAAGCCCTATCGCTCTATTGATTTTGCGCCTGTTTCCTCTTGGAGACAAATACACCCTCATTCTCGATTGCACAAACTGAAAGTGGGGAAAGAGCCCCATCAATATTCTTGTGCTTTCAGTCGCCTATTTAGGCATCAGCATGCCCATCTTTTGGTCTGTGCTACATCTTGAGGAGATCCTCTTATCCTGAAGATTGTGTTGAGATTTTAGAACGAGCGCTTCCGCGATATGGAAGATATGCATATGATAGACGCAGATAAAATCGAAAAACTACTGTTCGTA
>JAKAAD010000111.1 GCA_021802305.1 bacterium | reverse complement strand
CTATCTTCATCCTCATGCCCCCCGCACTCACTGTCCTCGCACTTCTTCTAGATAATTTGGAACTCCACACGAAAATTCGCGAAGAAGGAGGTGCCTATGGATGCGGTGCCACCTATTTTTCTTCCGGCAGTTTTTATTTTTATTCCTACCGAGATCCTGTCATTGCCTCTACGTTATCTACATTTCGCAATTCCGTGGAAAAAGTCGTGAGTAACAAATTTACACAAGGAGATTTAGACGCGGCAAAACTTGGCGTCATCCAGCATATGGATACTCCTATTGCCCCTTCTAAGCGTGCACAACTCGCATACAGTTGGATGCGCGATGGAAAAACGCTCGAGCTTCGCCAACGTTTTCGAGAACAAATTCTTGGTCTTACAACGCAAGCAGTTCGCAAAGTTGCTGAAGAAGAACTTCTTGCGCAACTCAGCAAAAGCGTGACGGTTACCTTTGCAAATAAAGCTCTGCTCGAGCGCGAAAACAAATTGCTGAAAACTCCTTTACCCTTAGAAAATATTTAGCAAAGCACTGGCATCGAGGCCGCACAACGTGAGTGCGTTGTGCGATGTAGGCGGGTTCAAATGCCGTAGCTGTGCGACTTTTTGAATGCACCTGTGTATACCTCGTAAAGGCACTTAGCAATAGTGTCGTGCACAATAGAGGTGAGCGCGTGGCGTTGGGTGATGAAATATTGTGAAGAAGTTGCAGGGGCAATGGTATCAAGGAAAAAAGCATGGCCAAGCATATTTTCCCCAACGAGTTGTTGGTACATCCAAAGACCGGGGCTACTTATGGCAAGAACCGTGCCAGGCCGAGGTTGATATTCCTTAAGCCAATGCACGTACGTATCTTTGGTGGATGGTCGTAAACCATTCGTTTTCTTGGTATTGACAAAGATGACCTTTCCTTCTAAAGCCTTTGCCATATCTTCGGGCAGTTGTACTTGCTCCCAGACGATTCGCATCATATCGCATTCCGTTTGATACCTAGCTCCTTCAGACAACTTCCATCTATCTTTAAATGGGAGTGGGGATGTAGATGGATCGCAAAGTCGCTCTATCCCCTCTAAGTCTTGGCGAAGATCGCGCTCTCCGGTGAGAACGACTAATGTATCGAAATGTACACCTGCCTGCCACGCTTTAACAAGCTCTGCTATGCGAAATCGAGCACCGTCGAGCAGTGCGCCTAGCCAAAGCGCATAATCATAATGGGAGAGTGTGGGAAGTTTTGCATCAAATAACCCCATCTCTTTTGCAATGGTGATGACTTGATCTGTCGATGATGAATCTTTATCAACGAGATCCGCTCTCTCTTTTCCTCCCCTTCCTTGGCGAACAGCAATCCATGAACCTTGCGTCTTACTCACTGCGTTTTGTAATGAATCCCCTTCTTCATACATTCCGTCCAATTTCAATAGCTGAACGATGGCATCGCGAAGTTCCCCCTCTCTTGATACAAATATTTGGCGAACAGCCGATTCAGAAAAATGACCAGAGAGTTCAACATGCGTCGCAGGTAGAAAAAACGCCGAAAAAAGAGCAGCAAAGAAAAAAATAAATTTCGCAAACATGCATCCCAACATGGCCTAAAATTGACTTTTAAATCCATTATAGAAGTTTTTCCAATGATTGCAACGTAGTGCCTACATCCAAGCAGAGGTAAGAGGAGGCGTTTAAAACATTTTATAAGTAAGTCAATTCGATTTTTAAATATTTGTCGGATAAAGTATTTTTTGTGACTTGCTGGAATTTTCCCTCTCCGATATAAAAATGGCGCATTGGAGGTAATGATGCTTCGTTCTCACTACGCTTTTGTAATGGCACTTAGTGCACTCGTAATTGGCGGTGCGCAAACGGGATGGTCTGCACCACAGGCATTGTCAACTTCTCGAGAAGTAGAGCTGCAAAAACCTAAAAAGGGGTTTACCGCGATAGCCAAAAAGGCCATTTCTGCTGTTGTCTTCATTAAAGCGAAGGGACAAGGGCAAGAAGAAATGGATGAGCCCGTGCAAAATTATTCTCAACCCTTTGATCCGTTTTCCGATGAATTTTTCCAGCGATTTTTTGGAGGTCCAAGAGGAAGTTGGCAAAGACAACCCCAAATGCCCACGATGAGCCAAGGCACTGGCTTTTTTTGTATCTGCGGATGGATACATCTTGACAAATGCACATGTCGTAAAAGGGGCAGAAAGCATTATTGCCATTATGCATAGTGGTCAAGAAATGGAAGCAAAATTAGTTGGAACAGACCCACATACTGACATCGCCGTTCTTAAAGTAGATGGCAAAGATTTCCCTTACCTCACATTGGGAGATTCCGACAATGTCGAAATTGCAGAAAAAGTCATTGCTATTGGCTGTCCTTTTCAACTCGAATTTTCCGTGAGCAAGGGGATTGTAAGTGGAAAGGGACGCAATTTGAACGTTGCCGATTACGAAGACTATATCCAAACGGATGCTGTGATCAATCCTGGAAACTCTGGTGGACCTCTCATTGGTCCTGATGGGAAAGTCATTGGCATTAATTCCATCATCATTACGCGACATGGCGGCTTTACTGGCATTGGATTTGCCATTTCAAGCAACATGGCCAAGGGCATCATGGAACAGCTCATGAACAAGGGATCCGTAACGCGCGGTTTTTTAGGTGTCTCATTACAAGCAATGGATAAAGATCTTGCAGATAGTTTTGGGCTTTCGAAACCAGAAGGAGTTCTCGTTTCAAACATCGTCAAAGACTCCCCTGCAGATAAGGCGGGATTACAACAAGGCGATGTGATTTTGGAATGCAATAAAAAGCCCATTAAATCTGCGCAAAGTTTTCGCAATGAAGTTGCTTTTTCTTCTCCGGGAAATGCTGTCACATTAAAAGTAAATCGCAAAGGAAAAATTATACA
>JAKAAD010000014.1 GCA_021802305.1 bacterium | reverse complement strand
GCTGATGGTTCTGACTACATGACTGCATACCATATCTCAGCAGCTGGCTGAAAAGATGGTAGTTAAAAGGTAGTCTCGCCCTCACAAATTGTAAATTTCATGTCCAAATATTCCGTCAGTCATTTTTGTACCTAGGGATTTCACGAGCATCCCTCCTCATTTCAGGAGGAGTCATTTTGCTTATCATTGCTTTAAAAATGATTTTTCCCAATGCAGAAACGGAGGGCACATCTGTACAAAAAGAGGAGCCCTTTATCGTTCCTCTAGCAGTACCCCTAGTAGCAGGGCCGGCTGTGCTCGCAGCTGTCATTCTCTATGCAGGCCAATTATCTCGCTCTATTCTCGTTGCATCTATAGTGATTGCATGGTCGATATCGGCTGCCATTTTATTAGCATCGAGCTTCTTAAAAACCATTTTGGGAAATCGCGGCCTTATTGCGTGTGAACGATTGATGGGGCTCATTCTAGTGTGGATTGCCATACAGATGTTTTTAGATGGCGCCTCCAACTTTTTTCCATTCAAGAGGTCTAATAATCATGAAATCCCGCACGTTGAGATGCACTCTGGCCTATGATGGGTCAAAGTATTTAGGATGGCAAAAGACCAAAGAAGGTCCTTCCATACAGGAGACCTTAGAAGGGGCATTTTCCCTTTTGCTCAAGCAAAATCCTCAAATAGAAGCTGCCAGTCGAACAGATGCAGGGGTGCATGCCCGAGGGCAAGTAGTGCATTTTCAAACGACTTCCCCGATGGATCTCAGCGATCTCAAACAGAGAGTTAACGGCATTCTTCCCAGAGATATTTGCATCTATGAAATCTCTGAGGTGAGCGAGAATTTTCACGCAACGCTCCATGCAAAGAAAAAAGAATATTCTTATGACATTTGTTTTGGTCCCATACAACTTCCTTTCTATGTAGCAACCTCATGGCATTTTCCTTTCGAGATCGATCTCTCGTTGATAGAGAAGGCAGCCCGCATGATGGAAGGGAAACGAGATTTTTCTGCTTTTTGCAATGAGCGTGCCCTTTGGGATCGATCGCCGATTTGCGATCTCGAATACATCAAGATGGTTCTTCCGGAGAAAAACCGCGTTCGATTTCTCTTCCTTGGAGATCATTTTCTCTACAAAATGGCGCGCAATCTCGCAGGAACACTTGCCTATTGTGGCGCAGGTAAGTACCATCTAGACGATCTTTTAGAAAATATAAGAAGTTTGGATCGCACGCGCATGGGGCCAACTGCTCCCGCGCATGCACTTTGTTTAGAACGAGTATTCTATGATCTCTCGCAATGACCCTTGTTGGTGCAAAAGTGGACAAAAGTGGAAAAAATGCCATTACCCCACATTGCCGCCGGAAGTAAACCTTACTGAAGTTTACTTCAAAAAATATGGCATTCTCCTAAAGACAAAAGAGCAAATTGAGGGAATCCGCCGCGCTTGCCTGCTCGCCAAAGAAATTCTTCAGAAAACTTGTGCAATGGCGAAAGTCGGCGTCACGACCAATGAGCTCAATGCTTATGCACATCAGCTTCACATAGATGCAAAGGCAAAACCTGCCCCATTAGGCTATGGGAATCCTCCCTATCCAAAGAGCATTTGTACCTCGCTCAACGACGTAATCTGCCATGGAATTCCAAATGACATCCCTCTCCAGGAGGGAGATTTTCTCAATATTGATGTTTCTCCCATTTTAGGAGGATATTATGGCGATTGTAGCGCAATGGTTGCGGTGGGTCCTATCGATAATGAAAAGCAAAAGGTCATGGATGTCTCTTACCAATGCCTCATGCGCGCAATTGCTGAACTCAAGCCGGGTCTTCCCCTATGCAAAATTGGCGAAATCATTGCATCGTATGCAGAACTGCACGGATGTTCTGTCGTCCATCAATTTGTTGGTCATGGCGTAGGAGTGCGATTTCACGAGCCTCCGGAAGTTCCCCATCATTACAACCGCATTGCGACACCGCTTGCCCCGGGAATGACATTTACCATTGAGCCCATGATCAATGCAGGAGCACCGGAAGCTACTATTGATCCCAATCAATGGACCGCACGCACTATTGATGGCAAGCCCAGTGCGCAATATGAACACACGGTACTCATTACAGAAACGGGATACGAGGTGCTCACATTGTGACAACAGCTACCCCCATGATGGCCCAATGGCACGCATGCAAAGAAAAAGCGAAAGATGCTCTCCTCCTCTTTCGTTTGGGCGATTTTTACGAAGCATTCTACGAAGATGCCGTCCAACTATCGAAGGTTCTCGGCATTGCTTTGACAAAGAGAGGAGAAGTTCCCATGGCAGGCATTCCTCACCACGCATGTGAGAGCTATTTAGATCGACTCATTGCTCAGGGACTGCGCGTTGCCATCGCTGAACAGCTGGAAAATGCAAAACCCGGCAAAACGATTGTCGCTAGAGAAATTGTACGCCAAGTCACACCCGGTACATTGGTGCAATCAGGTTTATTGCAGGATAAAGCAAATAACTACCTAGCTTGCATTGTGCCGTGTGGAAAGCAATTTGGCGTTGCCTGTTTGGATATCTCCACCGCGGACTTTCGCGCATGTGAAGTAGACTCTTTGGATACGCTCGGAGATCTTCTCTACCGCATGCGTCCCAAAGAGATTCTTCTTTCAGAGACATGGCCCTACACTGCCTTTTTAGAAGAAATGGTCAAGGAGATCGCATGTTGCATTCACAAAAAACAAGAGCATGCATTCGATAAGGAAAGAGGAACGCAATTTTTCCGCGCGCACTTTCATGAAAACACCTTTGCGCTTCCTTCAGGAGCTATGGTTGCAGCAGGGGTGCTGCTTTTGCATGTAAAGAACGATATCAAACTCTCGATCGATCATGTGAGAAAGATCTCTTCTGCACAACGCGCGCACGCAATGGAAATCGATCGCATTGCAGAGAAACATCTCGAACTCTTCGAACCACTTCGAGGACCGAACGGCCCTACTCTATTTGGGACGATAGATCATACGCATACGCCCATGGGTGCAAGAATGTTGCGCTATTGGCTGCAGTATCCTCTTCTCGATATCGAGAAGATTGTGCAAAGACAAGATGTTGTGGAAAGGCTCGCCATGCAGGACGCATTGCGAGAAGAGCTGCGAGAAGAGTTGCGACAAATGCGCGACATCGAACGCATGTTGATGCGCACTGAAAGCGGATACATCTCTCCGCGAGAACTCCTCTCTTTGCGCCTCTCGCTTGAACACATAGCTCCTGTGCGCGCACTCCTTGCGAAGGAATCGCAAACGCTCTTGGCAAAAATGCACGCAGAACTTTTTTCATTGGACAATCTCATCGAGATACTTCGCGCAGCATTGGTAGATCATCCTCCGCTTCGATTAGGAGAAGATAGAGTGTTCAAAACAGGATATAGCCATGAACTCGATGAGCTCAGATCTTTTTCTGAAGAGACGCATGCTTGGCTTGCGCGCTATCAATCTGAATTAAAAGAGGAGACAGAGATCAAATCGTTGAAAGTGGGTTACACGAAAGCTTTCGGATTTTACATCGAAGTGAGTCGCGGCCAAGCACAAAAAATACCCGCTTCGTTTGAAAGAAAACAAACTCTCGTCAACGCTGAGCGATTTACGACACCCACCCTCAAAGAATACGAATATCGCCAATTGCATGCCGAAGGGCGCATCGAAGCATTGGAAAACCAGCTCTTCGTGCAACTTCGCATGGAAGTAGCAAAATATGCAGAAGAGATTCGCAAAACGGCCAAGACCATTGCCTTTATTGACTGCATTTGCGCTCTTGCACATCTTGCAAGATCCCATGATTACATTCGGCCCGTTGTCAATGCAGAGGAGACATTTTTTATAGAAAAGGGGAGACATCCTGTCCTTGACGTAGAGCTGCGCGAGCGCTTTATTCCCAATGACGTCTCCCTTGATGGAGATCGAAGGCGATTGCTGCTCATCACAGGACCCAATATGGGCGGTAAATCGACCTATATCCGCCAAACAGCACTACTTGCCATTCTTGCGCAAATGGGATCCTTTATTCCCGCAAAATCTGCCCGCATGGGAATTGTCGATCGCATCTTCAGTCGCATTGGTGCGAGTGACGATCTTGCACGTGGTCAATCGACATTTATGGTAGAGATGGCCGAAACAGCCCACATTTTGCGCAATGCGACAGAGAAATCACTCATCATCCTCGATGAAATTGGACGTGGAACGAGCACCTACGATGGCATTGCTATTGCTTGGGCGATTGTGGAGCATTTGCTCACCAAAGAGCGCTCCAAAGTTTTATTTGCGACGCATTACTCGGAACTCACTCAACTGGAAGAGAAACTTTCCGGTCTTGCAAATATTCACGTAGCCGTACAAGAACAAGAGGGAAAGATTGCCTTTTTGCACAAAATTCGTCCAGGAACCTGTGATAAAAGCTATGGGATTTACGTTGCGAAGCTTGCCGGCCTTCCTTCCTCCGTCATCGAGCGAGCTTGGAAAGTGTTGCATACTTTAGAGAACAATACTTCTTCCACTTGAAAAATGATTGCTCATTCCGAATCAAAAGCGTATTGATTGGCAAGAAATTGAAACCAAATAGATAATTTACTATCAAACATCTGAGGAGGCAATCGTTATGACAATCAAACTGGACCTAAATTCTTTGCAACCCACTTATGACCAAATACTCTCTTTTCCAGGCAAACAACTGGTTACGCAATATGTCTTGCATAACGATGCCCCTGAAACAATTACTACGGCAACTCAAGGGATACTCGCGTTATTGAGCAACCATCCCCCACTATGTGCCACATTTTCCACCCAACCGCAAGAACATCTAGAGACAGAAATCAAAACGAAAAAGTTTCTTGTGATCAATGGGAATGTCGTTTGCCTTTCTGATGAAAAAAAAGCTCCCATATCCGCACCTAAAAATTTTGTGGATCGCTTTTTTTCTCTTTCTCTTCTTAAGAACCCGGTGGCCTGCATTAAAAATCACTACCTTGAACAGACCTACCTGCCCTTTTGGATTGCGAAACACGGAAATGTTTGCCCAGGAGGCGATCATCCTATCGTATCGACAGAAACTGATATCAATTTAAATGCCCAATATCTTTTTAAAATAGATGAAGAACTACAGTGGTACATCGACAACTTTAGAAAAGAAAAGTTGCAGCATGCAAATGCGTTATCCACACAGAAACATCACATTATTGAGCAATACAGAAATTTCGCTTTTGATTGCTATGTAGACCTCGATCCCGTTGTGCTCCTTTGAAAGCTCTTTCTTAGAAAATTATGGTGTTTGATTCTTCGTCCCTCGCTCGTTTTCCTATACAGCCCGGTGTCTATTTGATGAAAGATGCACAAGGCAAAGTCATTTACGTAGGCAAAGCCAAAAATCTTCGCAACCGCGTGAAACAATACTTTGCTAAAACAAGAGAAGAACGACCCATCATTCCCTATTTGCTAGAAGAGATCCATTCCATTGAACCCATTGTCGTGCATACGGAAAAAGAGGCGTTTCTGTTGGAAAACACGCTCATTAAACAGCACCAACCAAAGTTCAACGCCTGCCTGAAAGACGATAAAACATACATCAGCCTTTTTCTCAACCATACTCATCCGTGGCCTTCCCTGCGGCTCGTCCGTTATAAAGGAACGCCCAAAGAAAAAGGATTGTACTTTGGTCCTTATCCCAGTGCGACAGCTGCGAAGCAGACGTATGAAATGCTCCTGCGACTCTTCCCTCTTCGACAATGTACGGATGAAGAACTCAAAAGGCGAACTCGACCATGCCTACTCTACGATATCAAGCGTTGCATTGCTCCCTGTGTCAAAAAATGCACACAGGGAGAATACGCTGCTCTTGTCCAACGCGTCGTGCAATTCTTACAAGGGAAAGACAAAGAAATCCTTTCTTCCTTGCGAAAGGAGATGGAAGAGGCTTCTCAAGCGTTAGACTTTGAGCAGGCAGGAGCACTGCTACAGATGATACGCCATATCGAACACGTTATCCATGCGGAACAACATGTCCTTGGCATTGGAAGCCAAGCATGCGATGCGATAGCTCTTCATCGCGAAGGCAAAAATGTCCTCGTTGCGCAACTACTCTTTCGCGAAGGCAAACTCGTAGGATCGGAATCCTATTTCTTTTCTTCCATTGCACAAGAAGATGAAGAACTCCTCTCTTCCTTTCTCCTGCAAGAATACACGCATCACGCCCCTAACGAAATCCTTCTTCCCTGTGAGATGAAAGAAAAAGAGATCTTGGAAGAGATTTTGAAGAAAATGCATGAAAAAACCATCTCCCTTCTTGCGCCACAAAAAGGGGAAAAGCGCGCCCTCGTAGAACTTGCACAAGCAAATGCAAGTGCTCTCTTTGCACGTGAAGCAAGCGTGGAAGAAAAAAGAGAGGATCTATTGTTAGATCTTCAAGAGACTTTGAAACTCGAACGCTATCCGAAGGCGATTTTTTGCGTCGACATCTCTCACCTTGCCGGAAAAGAAACGGTAGGATCTCTCATTGTCTTCATTTCGGGGAAAAGGGAAAAAAACCGCACGCGCACCTATCATGTAAAAACTGCTACTCCAGGAGATGATTGTGGCGCTATGCGAGAGGTGCTCGAACGTATTTTCCTTCGCGCCAAGGAAGAAGATCAGTTGCCGGATCTTCTCATCGTAGATGGGGGAAAAGCGCAACTTCGCGTGGCTCTCGATATCTTCAAAATACTCAATATCGCTTCTGTCGATCTTATAGCCCTTGCCAAAGAAGCAGGAAGGCACGATCGCGGAATGACAGGGGAGAAAATTTTCCTTCCCGAACATCGCGATCCCATTTCCCTTCCTTTGCGTTCTTCTCTCCTGCATTTCGTACAAATTATTCGCGATGAGGCCCACAAAAAGGCGATCCAATTTTTTCGCAAGACGAAAGCAAAGACTTTTCTTCATTCGAAGCTCGATACCCTTCCCGGCATTGGGAAGATCAAACAAGCAAGGCTCCTTGCTCATTTTGGAAGTGTCGAGCGCATCAAACGCGCGACTCACGATGAACTCCTTACTATCAAAGGGATCACGGCAAAAGACGTGGAAAGAATCCGCAAGCTCTAAAAAAGCGCATCAAGCGTTGTCTTTATAACCATATATTTCGCACAAGGTGTTATCAGATACGCGCGAAAGCTTCGCATGATTTGGTATATTTTTGATGTGGTACAATCTTTCCCCATGACCATGCTCTGTCAGGAACAAAGTACTAGAACGCGAACAGCCTTGTTGTGGATGAATCTCGCAGCGGAGCCCCTTCTCTCCATGTACTTTCTTTTGCCATTTATCCTTTGCCGGGAATGGCATGCAAGTGCAAAGCAGGTAGCGCTCTTTTTGACATTGAGGCCCGTTCTTTGCTTTTGTGCTTTTTGGTTGAGTAGCTGGATGAGGAAAACGCAGCTTGTAGCCCACCTTATCCTCTTTTCTCTCCTTGCCTATATCCCTTTTCTCTTTTTCCCTTTTGTTCCACGATACGGGGTACTGCTCATTTGTGCAGCATGTTATCAATTATTTAGCCGCGCTTCATTGCCAGCACTCATTGAAGTACTGCGGCGCAATATGGATAAAGCGCCGCGGGAAAAGAGCTTTTCATGGTTTTATTTCATTAGCTTCACGGAAAGTGGGCTGCTGGGATGTCTTTTTGGATGGGTTTTGGAGGGTTCTTTCTTTCGCTGGGATATGCTCTTGCTCATCGCGGCACTCATTGGGATGACGGTGTACTATCCACTTAGGCGCATTGCCCCCATCCCTTCTCATGCCCCCGAAGGTTCGTGGATGGAAAGCATACGCCTTTTGAAACGCAAAGAAGTCGCCATCTTCCAGTGGTTATTTATGGCAGGAGGAGCAGCATTTATGTTTATGGCACCTGCACTTTCGCGCTTTTATGCGCATGATCTCGTCCTTTCTTATAAGGATATGGCTATGGGACGATTTGTCATGATGGCTTTAGGGGTTTCCCTTGCCTCGCATTTTTGGCAAAAAGGACTTCACAAGCTTCATGTGTTGCCATTAACCCGCCTAGTGCTTCTTGGGTTTTCGCTCTTTCCTTGCCTGATCCTCATTGCACGCTGGAACCATCTCTTTCTCTTTCTAGGATTTTTCATATATGGCATCGCGCAGGCAGGAAGTCATCTCATCTGGAATCTTTCCGGAACTCTCTTTGATCCTGAAAAAGATAGCATGCCGCACACGAGACTCAACCTCTTGATGGTAGGTTTGCGAGGGCTCATCTTTCCCTTTCTGGGGGGAGTGATCTGCGATCGTTATGGACCTATTGTTGTATTGTGGTTAGGAATGGCTTTGTGCGGTCTTGGCGCCTTAAGCTTTTGGCGTACGCGAATAGAGCGTGTTGTGGGTACACCTTCTTAGAGTCTATCGATGTATTCAGGCTTTGACTTTTTGACACGGCATTTGTTTTGCACGCACCTTGATGCCTGTCGTTTTGTTCACTAAATAGCGAGGATACTGTTGATTATTACTTGCCTTGATTACAATAGGAATAGGGGCGAGCCAATCTTTGGAAACAGAGTAATCTTGAGGATCGATTTCCCATGAAGTGCCATCGGAAAGAAGCAGTTGGTGTCCATCGTTAATGTTGATGGAAAGCGTGAGAGTGGTGGGCTGCACCTGTTGTTTTTGCTTAGGCATGAAATTCTTGTTGAGCCAAGCTTCTAGCTCTTCTTTTTCTTTATAGCTAAGCCTATTGATGCCGGTTTTTTTTTGCTCTTCCGGGCTCATCACGTCATCGAGAATAATTTGCCCAAGCAATAGAAAGGGAAGAACTAGAAAAAGGGAGCGTTTCATTCTGGGTTGCCTCCTGATGTTCCTGTGCATTTTTTTTCTACAGCCGCACCCTGATCATAGACAAGGCCGGATCCTAAGGTTCCTGTGTAAGCAATCACGATGAGGCTAGCAATGTAGAGAAGAGAAGCAATAGCCGGAAAAATGCGTCGAGCAGAAGTTCCTTGCTTTACCTTGTGGTATCCCCATGTTGCTAGAGCATCGAAGAAAAGCGTACCGGAAAAAAGAGAGGCTGTGCTCCATCCTAAGTTCATGTGAGTAGTCAGTATAGAAGGTTCGCATAGATAGGGAGCAACTTCAGGTTGTGCTACAAGTCCCGTTCCCACTGCAATCCAGGCAAAGATAACTCCTATAGCAAGAATGGTCCAAGCAGTAGGGCGCAAGAACCGCAAGGCAGGAAGTTTTCCCGCAGGTAGGGAAATAGCCCTGAACACAGAGCCCACAGTGAGTAGGGCTATGGGAAAATGAATAAATAAAGGGTGATACAACTCAACGCGCATCTTACTTTTTACTTACATCTTTTCGAATATATCCTCAAGTTCATGTCAATTCAAAAATTTTTTAATAATTTAAAATTAGTTTTAACAAAAAAGTTTGTAATCGCATCTTTATTTTTTTTATTTAAATGGTAATAAACAATTATAATACCCGTTGTTTTAGAGAGATACTATGAAAACGGCATCGGCCCAACATCAAATTTCACAGCTTTTTCTACGTCTTCGCACTTTTAAAAAGGAGACGCGACTATACGTACAAGATCTTATGAAGAAATGCATGGAAGCCGCATCTCCATATTTGCGTGCAGTACCCCCAAATAGATCGTCGTGGGGTTTTCGCATAGTGACTGGATCCATTGTGCTTTTAGGCCTAGCTGGCGCGATATATGTGTGGAGATTGCGGAAGCTAAGACCACCTGAAGAAAAAAAAGATGTTGAGAGCAAATCGCCTTCACGCCCGTCTGGGCAGAATACACCTCCTAAAGATGCGCCAAAACCACCGATTAAGAAGGAAAAGCCCTTCAATACAGATGCGAAAAAAAACAATAATGGCGGCGATTCGATTCTTCCACAAGAAGAAAAACAAGATGTTGAGAGCAAACTTCATTCACCTTCACTTGAAGAGGATCAATCTCCTAAAGATAATAATCGAGACGCTTCGACACTTCTACCAAGTGAAGATAGTTCTTTGGGCCAAGCTTCCGAGAGAAAAGAACCGTTTGCAAAGAACTCTGATCAGAAACTAGGCAGCTTTATACCCAAGAGCGATGAGAAGAGTTCTAAGAGTATGAATTCTAATTCTCTTGAGACCAGTTGGATCGAAGTGCCTACGCGTAATAATGAGCCCGAAGTTGGTAGCAACGATGTTTCCACGTATACGACAGTTGCTCAAAACATCCTTCAAGCGAGTGTAAAGACAGCTTCAGGAGCAGTGAACGCTGTTTTAAAAGTTAGCGAGAAACTAATGGCTCCTGATCACATTGCAAAAGAAATGAAATACCGCATCGCCTTTGCCCATTTTTTTGACATTGTCATTCAAAATGTGACGCAGATGAAGCCGACATGGGCAGATGTGCAGCGTGAAAAAAAATCTGATCTTAAAGCATTCTGCCAGAAGATTTACAACATTATTCTGGAGAGTCAGAAAGCTGAAAGGATTCGAAAAAGTTATCAAGATTTTGTTTTTGCTCTTCGGGAGGCAGCAAAGCGTGCAACCGATGAGGAGAGCGTTTGTGCTTGCTGGATTCGCGCTCTTTGCTATGAGAGATTTGCCGGGATGAAATTTTTTGGTTACTGTAAAGCACTTGTTCAACTTGCAGCGGGACCTTTTCAAACGCCACTCTCGTTAGAAAATTTTTGGACAGAGTTAGATTGCAAAAATAACGCAATACGAGGCATGGAGTCAGGGCTTCATGGATCACCTGTTGGTGGGATAGTGCAAAAAGCACAAGGATTTTTGAATATCGCTTTTGATCCGTTGAAAACTTCGAACTTCCCTTACATCTATGGCGAAGTCATCAAAAATGGACGTGTACTTAAAATTTTGCGCCATGGCGTTCCTGTTCTACATACAGATTGGGTTGGAAAGAAGGAGAAATCCGTTGAAATTACTGCTGATTTCGAAGGATTTATCATCGCTGCGCAGAAAAAAGGAGAGAAAATTTTACATATCATTTTCGAAAACAGCGCTCCCAAATACATAGGTGATGAAAGTTGCCGTGTGACCGCGCGGCTGCAATTGGGTGAAAAGCATCAGAACTTCTTCTCCATTGCTTTCCCAATGGATGGAAAATTTTTTGAAGCAGCTCCTCCTACGAATATCGAAATTTTTAAAAAGGATTTTAAAGCAAAATTATTAGAGCGAGAAATCGACAAAAAGAGTAGCAAGGAAGTTCCTCACAAGGAGACCGGGATTTTGATTCCCAAGAAGATAAGGGATCAATATGTGGATTTCGAATCGGCAATTTCTAAGTGCATTGACGATGTGCAAGAGACGTATGGTTTTGTCAATGCGATTACCAAACAGGAGTATCAAGCATTCCTTCTATTGACCTATGCGCGCCTGATTCACGATTTTTGGGAAACACTCGACATCTCAATCTTAGAAGCTTTTTGTAAAGATGACATTGATCGAGGAGGGGCGTTCAAAGCTATTTTCATTGTAGACCATCTCTATCGAACCAATCAATTGACCAATGAAATGCTAGAACAGGTGATGGTCCATCTCATTGCAGCTCCATTGATCGTCAAAAAGCAAGCGATTTTGCCGCATCGAGCCTGTTTTGTTCAGTATGTCATTGATGTTCTAAAGAAAAAACCGCCTGTAAAAGCGCTCTACGATGGGACATTTAGAACTCTTTCTACGCCTTGTCAAGGGGTCAATCCTATAGGAAATACTATCCGAACGGAAGAAGAGTATTAGGAATTCCTAGGTCGAATCAAACGCAAAGAGATTGTCTTAACATGGACCATTGCTGTGGATATCGTGACGCTTTCTGCAGAGGCCTATTCTTCGCAGGGACAGGGTATGGACAAAGAAAAAGTATGGCATCAGCTGAAACGCGATCTGAAAGATCTGTACATGAGTTATGACGGCACATGTCTGAATGGCAATCGAGCTCAACTCAGTGCAACCGCGAAAGAGGAACAACATGCGACAATACCCCATCAACTGGAAAACTTCCTTATAAATATCAAGAACGTGATTCGAAGACCCATCCTATCATCCAAATGCAGGTCTTATAGCAGTACTATCCATCTCTTTTTTTTACGCATCAAATGTTTTGATGGTTGTTTGGCTGTTCCTTGAGCTATTCGGGGCAGCGCATGAGCAACGAGCGACGAAGGTCTTGAAGGGCTTTGGGAGAATGGTGGCTATTGCGGCAAAGCATTTCAGCTCGCTTGAGATGAGACCAAGAGCGTTGGTGATTCCATCGCTGTAGAGCAATGAGTGCAAGGTAATATTCGACAATGACGTTAGTGTCATCATAAGAGTGGTACTTCAATAAGATTTCTTCTGCTTCGCGTAGTCGATTGAGCTGCAAGTAGGTGACTGCTAATTGCATGAGCCCTTCGCGAAAACGAGGGCAGCGCTTGAGGGCTTGTTGCAACGCTTCTTGCTTTGCAAGAATCGATGCACGCGTTTCATTGACAGGCATAAAGATCGCCTTAAATGCATCTCTATCTACTCGACCGAGAAGAATATCTTCGGGGAGGGTGGAAGGGGATACTTCTACCTCAGAAGGATGGTTACGGACTCGTTGCAAAAAGGAGATAGCTTTCTTGTAATTACCCCGCAAGAAATGATTACAGCCCAAAAACATTTGTAGTGAAGGATCATTAGGAATAAAGAGACGCGCTTTTTCATACAGAGCAATGCATTGTTTGTATTCTTTTGCATCCCAGAGCGTAGATGCTTGGTTGATGAAAGCGAACCCCACAGTTTCTTTCATATTGCGTACTTGTAAAAGCCGCGTGTTGACGCCGAGATACATTTCTGAGGGAGTATCTATGCCGCGCGCCGTCGTTTCGATGTTCATCACTTCTTCTCCTTTTCGATATCGGAGATAAATGTGCCCGGGAGGCGTAATGATTTCCAAGGGAAGATCGAGTCTCTGCGCAAGAGAAAGATAAAGGATTGAGATGCCCAAGCAAACGCCTTGGCGGCTGTCGAGAACAGACGGCAAAAATGTATAATGATCAATATGCCGTGCATAAAGAGAGTGGGGAGGAAAACGAAAACCCATTTCCTGAAAGAGAAAATGATTCATCACGTGAATTTTTTCTTCGTATGAGGCATTGGCAGAAAGGCGCGCTCTTATTTGTAAGGCCATGATATCGATGTTTGCTTCGTAACGGCGAATTTTTTGGATGTCCGGAGGATCAAATTGAAAGAGCAGGAGGGCTCGAGCAAGATCTATTTCTTCAGGAGCAAGTGCTAAGATTTTCTCCCTCTCTTCTACGCCAAATCCTTGGAGCTTTCGATTGTGCAAATTGCGCGCAATGCGTTCGATCACGATGAGTTGCTCTTCTTCGAGTTGCATAGGGGGATCGTGTGTCTGATGAGTCACTAAACGTACGAGCGCTTGCACATCACAAGGAGGAATGCGTTGCAGGGCCCACGTGTCAATGAGATTGGAATCCGCAAGGAGTTCCCAAGCTTTTCGCAAAGCTCTCTTTCCCAATTCGGTATCCGGATAGAGCTCGTAAAAGGCGAGATGTTCGACAACAGAGCGAGGATCCAAGCTTTTATGCAAAGTAAGGATCTTGTCATCTTCTTGGGCAAAGCCGAAAATCCCTGTGATGAGAAGAAGAGAGCAGAAAATGTGCCTGTTCATTTTTCACCCACGAACTGTTGTATGGCATGTTTTAATTCTTCGTGAGCGACGATTTCTTCCACCCAGGGACGAAAACGATAGAGCCAATTGCTCGGAAGAAGCGTTCCGGGGACATTGATGCGTTCTGCTGCAGGATCGGGCCAGACGAGTTCAGGAAAGAGCGCTAAGTATTCTTGCAAAAGATTGACGTGAAACAAGCTTCCCGAATGATGGCTGCTTTTTAAAATGTCAAAGCGCATCTCTTTTGTAAGCTCCGGGCTATAAGGCCATCCTTTCGAGGCAGCGTACTCTTGAGCCTCCTCAGAAAAATCGCGCCACCAAAGGGCAAGCGTTGGGGTATCATGCGTAGAAACACACGTCAAGCTAAGAGGAGAATACTCTTTCGGATGAAAAAAATGGCGATCTGTTTTCCACGCGCGCTCCCAACGCATGACTTTCGTGCCGGGAATAGAGAGGTCGTGGAGAACACGAGGAACGCATTCGGGAACTACGCCTAAATCTTCTGCTATGGGCAACATCCCTTGGGAATTTTCCAACATCATTTGAAGAAGTGCTCTCCCCATGGGTTCCCATTTTGCCTCGTCAGGAGGAAAGTAAGACCCCTCCTTTACTGGGCGATTTCTTGGAATTCCCCAAAGACGAAAAAAGCCCAATACGTGATCGATGCGATAGAGATCATAAAAGTGTGCATGAAAAAAAAGCCGCTGTTTCCAAAAATCAAACTTGGTCTTCTCAATTTCATTCCAACGAAATAAAGGAAAGCCCCAGTATTGCCCCTCTTTATTGTAATAGTCTGGAGGAGCGCCCGCTGCATAGGT
>JAKAAD010000110.1 GCA_021802305.1 bacterium | reverse complement strand
ATCCGTAATATGAAGAAGACCATCAATCCCATCGAGATCTAAGAAAACGCCGAAATCAGTAATATTTTTTACAACGCCTTTGTAGACTTCGCCTTCTTTGATGTGTTCTAAAGCTTCCGCTTTTTTTGAGGAGCGCTCCTCATCGAGAAGTTCGCGACGAGAAACGACGATATTTCTGCGTTCTGTATTGATTTTCAAGATCTTAAAGTCGAAGCTTTTCCCAACAAGTTCATCAAGATTTTTAATGCGCTTGTTGTCAATTTGCGATCCAGGAAGGAAAGCTTCCATCCCAATATCGACCATAAGACCGCCTTTGACTTTGCGCACAACGCGCCCTTTAACGACGGAGCCTTCTTGGCAATGATTCGCAATGTAATCCCAATTGCGTTGTTTTCGAGCTTTTTCTCGAGAAAGAATAATTTGACCTTGTGTGTCTTCTGTTTGGTCGAGACAAACCTCAATTTCGCTTCCCAGTACGAGTTCATCGGAATCGAATTCGCTGACAGCGATCAGTCCTTCTGATTTCAGACCCACGTCTATAATGGCAAAATCTTTGGTAATTTCGACGAGGCGTCCTTTTAAGATTTGCCCCAATGTCATGAGCTGAATGGATTCTTTATCCTTTTCCGGCTCCTTATGTTGTAAGAGTTTTTTAAATTCTTCAGCTTCTGAAGCTTGGAAAGCGATATCATCAATAATATTACTTTCATTCCAATCGTATGACGCCTTTTTTGCCATGTGCTCTAAGATTCTCCTATGAATTTACTTCTATATGCAGTAAATCACTTAAGATGATACGAGGTTTTTGCTAAATCCTTCAACAACAATCGCAGGAGAGCATAAAGCGCATCCGAGAATTCTTGCAAAATATAATTTTAATCGAGAGGAAAGGTCATGTCGTCACAAAAGATCGTTGTGATGAAATTTGGAGGAGCAAGTGTAGCTACTCCTGAAAACATTCGCAAAATTGCAACGCTCGTGCAACAAAAAAGCCGTGATATGCGTGTTGTCGTCGTTGCAAGTGCGATGGGAAACACAACGGACCATTTGCTAGCTCTTGCAAAACGCATTCATCCTAATCCGCCGGTTCGCGAGCAGGATATGCTCCTTTCCGTAGGGGAACGAGTGACGATTTCCCTACTTGCAATGGCACTTCATCTCATTGGAACGCCGGCAATCAGCTTTACAGGTAGTCAATCGGGAATCATTACGACATCAGATCATTCCAATGCGAAAATCATCGCTGTCCGTCCCGACAGAATTGCAAAAGTGCTGGAGGAAAGAAAAATCGCCATTGTCGCCGGATTTCAGGGAATGAGTTTAGAAAAAGAAATCACGACATTGGGAAGGGGGGGCTCGGATACCACTGCTGTGGCACTTGGGGTCGCTTTATCTGCTGAGTACGCGATGTTTATCAAAGATGTTTCAGGCATTTATACGGAAGACCCCAAAGAAAACGCAGAGGCAAAATTTTGCGATACTCTTTCCTACGAAGAAGCAATGATCATCTGTGAAAAAGGAAAAATTTTACATCCGCGTTGCATTATGCTTGCAGCAAAAAACGCTCTTCCCTTACACGTACTTTCGTATCCTGAATTATTTCCACACATGCAAGAAAGGAATGGTTTAGGAACGTGGATTCTTCCTAAGGAAGGTGTGCAGAATGCAACCCTCGCATACGAAGCAGATTGATCTATTTCAAAATATGCGTACCGCATTTGATGCGAAAGATGTGCATGGATATTTTTATGATGAGCGCGCGCAGGCGCTTCTTTGGAAATTGATCCCGCCTTCCCTACTCTTCTCTTCCTCAGAAAGTGCTATGCACTTTTTTCTTTCCTCATTTCCCATTATAAAATGGATCGAATGGGGAGAAAGAGAAGTATCCGTTCTATTGCTTGCCAAACAAAGGACGGATGCGATGCCATTTTTTTGTGAAATGATTACAGAAGGATGTCTACCCGGAAAGCGATTTTCTCCTGCCGCTTGTTTTTCTATGAATATCGAGCTCCCCGCACTGTCGAATCAATCTATTTTGTTGGCTGAAATTCTTTTATGCTCTTCTTCAAGAGAAGAGCGTTTTGCCATGAAACAAGCTTTTTCGCGCATAGAAGGGGCAATAAAGTTGGGATTGAGTTCTGCATATCACGCAAAGCGCATTTTGGAGACGAAAGGATTGACGGCAGAGCAAAAAGCTTGGTGGGTCCAGGAACGAATTCGCAAACTCCTTCAAAGGAGGCAAGTGGGTGCAGAGTTCGATATTTTTTCGGACATGCAGTACTTTTTAATAACGGCAAGTTCTAAATTCAAGGAAGTGCGCACGGTGGCTTTGCTTGCGCGCATCATTTGTCTCTTTGCTCTATTTCGAGAAGAATTAAAAAAATTGCCACACGGAATGAGAGAAGTGCGCGTCAAGGTTTTCAAAACGGCAATCCGTGGGATTTTAGGGACTAAACAAGTGCTCAGTCTCATCATTGGAATGCGATTTGCAAATGATACTGAAGTGTTTGAAAGAGAACACCTGCTCCGCGCAGCACAAACGTGTTTGCCTCATTTTCAAATGGTCGAAGGATCCTTTTTTTCTCGAGTATTTAAAGAAGAGCGTATATGCCTTCTCTACATGGAAGGAGAAATCGCGGCAGAAAAAGCGATGGAGATGGCTGATGTAATTTCTATGCGAGAGAAGCTGCCCGATGCAGTAAAGTACGCCGTCGAGCAATGGATGCGCCCAATGTTTATGCCTCGCAATGAAGAAGAAGTGATGCGCAACATCATTTTGCTTTCAAGGGAACTCAATCAAACAAAAGATCTTCCGCAGGTGAGCATTTCTTTTGAAGGACAAACAGAATCGCATCTTACGTTCGTCGTGATCCTACTTCAATTGAGAACTCCTTCTTCTTTGTCTATTGCAGAACTATTTAAGCGCAGGCCGGATTCTTCTATAAATTGGGTGCTGGAAGACAGGCTCCTACAGGAT
>JAKAAD010000109.1 GCA_021802305.1 bacterium | reverse complement strand
TTTATTAGGGAATTTTCTGACAGTATGAATCATCAAAACCATAAAAATGCCCTCTATCCTTACTTAGATGGATTTGCAGAATTTCTGCACATTTCTACACATCTCCTCATGCCCTATTTTGAGAGACACGACTGGGAAGGTCTTACCATATTCCTCATGCACCATTAGCGAACCAAGTTTTGAATTCTCTTCGGTAACGCTTTGTCAAAAACCAAGTTTTGAATTACGATCAAAAGAAGTGGTTTTACAGCATGTCGCTTGTTGATATTAGAGATCCAAGGGTTCTTTCGCGCGTTTCCATTAATTACTTTTTTTTTGGATTCTACTATATTTTCATCACAATCCTACACGTCTATCACGTCTACCTTGTTGAGTCTGTTGCTTCCTTTACGCGATATTTTTTCATGGTATACGCTGTCGTCGAATGCAGCATTGAAACGATCCTACTCATCCTTCTCGCAAATGGAGTCCGCCATTTCTTCTCCTTTCTAGGAAAAACCATCTTCAGCACTCTCGTCGTTTTGCTCTTGTTTACTCACTTTATTGACCTTCCTCTCGTGCGATTCATGGATATGTCCTTTTGGTATGGCATTAATTTCATTTTCCAAGAAAGCTGGCAAAATTTTGTCGAACTCCTCTATGCAAGCAATGTATCTCTTTGGGTCTGGTTTTTTTGTTTTCTGGGAGGATTTCTCATCCTTGGATTGATCGTCTCATTATACCTTGTGACAGAACGGTGGATCGCAACGCGCCCCCTCGTGTTTTCATACTCACCCATCGCAGCTCTTTTATGTGGCTTATGTCTCTTCCTTGGAACATGGGATTACTCAGTCCAAAAATTTGCCCGCACTAATGAATTTTCTCGCTATGCAAAAACCCTCCCTTGGAAAAATACATTGCGAAAACAAAAGCAAAGCTTTCTCCCGTTACTTCATCCTTTAAAACCCTTTAAAGCTTTTGATGCAAAAGAAATTGCTAAAGCTCATGTTGTGAAACGGAAACCTGATATTTACTTATTCGTCATTGAATCTCTTAGGGAAGACTTCATTACCCCAGACTTAGCTCCGCATCTTTCCACCTTTAAAACCCAATGCGTGACCTTTGATCTTGCTTTAGCCAATGCAAATGCAACACACTCTTCTTGGTTTTCGCTTTTCTATTCGTGTTACCCATTTTATTGGGACGAAGTAAAAGATAAAAATTACAAGGCAGGCAGTCCTTCCTTACAATTGCTGAAAGAGATTGGCTACAAAATCAACGTCTGTACTTCTTCGCGCTTGACGTACTACCAAATGGATCGTATTCTTTTCGGCGCTGCAGGCCATCTTGCGGATAATCTCTTTGCCTTTGAAGACGCTCTTCACGATGAATCCTATCAAAGAGATGAGCAAGCTGTGGATCGACTTATTTCAGAAATGCAAACAGGGGAAGCAGGCGGACATCTTTACATCATCTTTCTTGATGCTACGCATCTCGGATATAGCTTTCCTCACGATACCCATGGGATATTCAAACCATTTGAAGATAAAATTAACTACATCAAAGCTGCTTTCACCAATAAAGGGATCGAAAAAATTCAAAATCGTTACCGCAATGCGATCTTTTTCATCGACTCTCTTTTTGGAAGGTTTTTCCACGCATTAAAGAAGAAGCCAGGTGGAGATGACTCCGTTGTAATCGTAACAGGGGACCACGGAGAAGAATTTTTCGAGCAAGGCCACCTCTTCCATGCTTCTTCTTTGAGTCATCCACAAATGCACGTTCCTCTCTATTACAAATTTGGCAACGGACCTATTCCTTTTCCGCATAGAGAACAAGGCATGAGCTGCCATATGGATATTTTTCCTTCCCTATTTCATTACATTTTCGATCAAGAGATTGCTACAACATTCCAGCAAGGAGAATCCATCTTTCGAGAACGTCGCTGGCCTTTTACTGTTACCGCCCGTTTCAATGCGAGTCGCCCGCCTTATGAATTTTGCATTCACTCTGTGAAAGAAAAAATCATTGCTTCTTTTAGCGATGAACGATCCATTACTCGATCTAGAGGCCTGCGCATCATTTCTTCTCGCGGCATCCAAGATAACGTCCTTCCTTATGATATCCACAAGATCAAAAGCCAATATGCACCCGCCATTGATCACATCTTTGCTCCATGACCAAAATGCAAACAGTACTTGAACGATTTGACCGCGTTCTCAACTGGGTCATTGGGGAAAAACATAAAAACTATGCCTTGCATCATCCCCAAAGCATGCAACGCCTAGAGATGCAATCGCCCTTACTCCAACAATTTGCAAAAAACCATGGATATTTTTCTCGACAACTCCCTATTGTAGGATGCGTTTCAAAAGGAAGCGCTGCTACTCGTATTCTTCTCGATCTTTTGCGCACATTTCCCGAAACAACGTCCCTCTCTGCCATTTCCTTTGCAACCTTAGAACTCCTTGCGAAAGCCCTTGCTTATCGCGATCTCGTCGAAGGAGAAACAGTGCTCCTTCCCGTTTCTTCTGGCATGACAACTTCTCTCTGCTCTTTTCGCGTAGATTGCATTTTTAATCTCTGGCATGGAATGCCAGCGATCGGCCTCCTGCCAAGAGAAAAAGAAAGTTTTTCTTTCCTTCTTTTCCGCGGTACAGACTTTTCGCTTTTTTCAAAGAGGAGCTTTGCTTCCTTGCTCAGCGATCTCGATCCCAGAGGCCCTGGGTATTTTGTTTTCCAACGCACGCGCGGCATCCTGCGAGATTGGCTCAAGAAAACATACCAGTTGGGCTCTCCTGCACGCCTCGTAGGGTATAGCTTAGGAGGATCTCTTGCCGCTTTCACTTACATCTACGAAAACGATCTCATCAATAGAGAACATCCTTCCATGGCATTTAATCCTCCTGGAATGAGCAAGAAAGTGCTCGCTGATGGTCATGCACTTGGCCAAGACAAAATGAATAACTTTGTGCTCATGATCAACCGATGGGATCCCATTTCTAAAGTGGGCAAACTA
>JAKAAD010000108.1 GCA_021802305.1 bacterium | reverse complement strand
ATAACCAGATAGAATTTTTCAAAGAATCAATGAATTTTGCAAGTAAATACCAGAATATGTTCAAATTAATTATCGAAATGATAAAAGAACTTGCAGAATGCAAAACTATGAATGCTATCAATAAAGAGATTTTCTTAGTTGAAAAATTTAAAAACCTACAATCCATTTTAGAACAAATAGAATATAAAGTGCTAAATAAGAATTCAAAACTGTTCGCTTCCACAGATGGCACTGAGGAGACAACTCCTATACCAATCAGAAAAAATGATACGTCATAGAAAATGAAAAAATAAAACAATGCAGTACCATTTTTACACTGTCAAAAAAGATGCATTCTCATTGAATCTTTATCCAGCATTCTCTGCAATCAGTACACCCAAAATCCCCAGAGACGCATGCAAGACCCATTCGTTCTGTCCCATCAACATGGCATCACCCGGTGGATGAGCTATAGATGTGTTCTCGAACGGTCTGGGAAAGTTTTAGATCGATTTTTCCCTGGTCTATAATGTAGTCCCACTTCCAATTTGGACTATCAATCTTTTCTCGAACACACTGTAATGCCCCATCTTGCCCTTCTTGAATACGCACTCTTTCTCCTGCATGCACGCGAAGGAAAAAGGCACCGCGGATCGCAATGTTCTCAGCAATGACTTCGCCGTTTCCTTCAATGTAAATGTGGCAAAGCTCTTTGCGAACGAGTTCAGGTTTCCAAAAAAATCGCGTTCGCCGCCAATGGATTCCTTTGTTCTCTATCCGTACATTCTTGAGATAGCAACGCCCCACATCTTCACTATAGCGCAAAATGCCATCCTTTCCGATCGCGCCCATGACATTCTCTGCATAAATCTGCAAGCTTCCCTCAAGAGAGAGATTTTCGAGATATGCTTCTGCGATGTGAAGATCTAATTCACTTCGAGGTGCAATGCGCCCTCGGCAGAGTTTTTTTCCAATGATGGAAAAAAGCGGTCCGAGAGCTGGATGATAAAAGAAGAGAAAGGGAGGTCCATCGCGCATATATGCTTCTTTCGATGGCATAGGGGGCAGTAAAAAGCCCGCATGTTCTTCTAAAAGTTCCACACAATTGCACAAATGATCATATAAGCAATGCTCCGGCGTCTCAAAAAAAGAGGCATCCGGAGAGCGCTTGCGCTTTGCGGTAGAAATCGTCTTTCTTCTCTCATTGAACGTGAGATACGTAGAGAGCTCAGTCAAGGAGTGCGCGGAAAATTGATCTGCAATGTTTTGCATTGCTATCTCTAAGCGAGCAATCGTTTCCTTTTGCTGTCCTATTCGCACCCTTTTCCACTGTGCAATCATTCCGGGAAAGGATTCGTTTTGTATCGCTTTTTGCACCGCATTTATGGTTGCATACAAAATATTCGTGTTCGATGGATAGCGCAAGGCATTCACCTCTGAATCTTCAATCCCCTTCGCTTGGAAGTCGCAATACTCAATGCTGCTCAAAGAAAGCGCATCTTTTTGTATCGCAAGAACATTCATTCCTTCTGCGGTCTTAGGCTCCCTTGCACAGGAAGAAAATCCAAAAACGCGATTCTTGAGAAACCCCATACCACAAAAAGCAAGCAACCCATAATCGCATCCTGCAATGGGATTATTGATCTGTCGAACGAGAAGTACAGATCGGCCATCTTTTTGTAGCTGATCAAATAGAGATGCCTCCTCAGCTGCTTTCCATAACATTCCATGGCCTCCCGGCTTCATCAGCAAAGACCCGTCCGGCAATTGGCACCATTTTTCTTGTTTATTTATAGCAGGAACCAAAGGCTGACAAAAAAAATGAAAGGACTCTTTCGGACGTCCAAACCACTCTTTTTCCGCGCACATTGCTAAGATATGTGCATGATTATCCTTTTCTAACGAGGTCATCATGGCAATGGGCGTCGTAAGTTGAATGCGAAAAAGCCTGTAGTATACATATTCACGCGTTTGCACATCGGTGATCAAATGCTCGAGTAGTGTACGACCCAAGCACATGAGCCTTGCAGCAGGAAGGGCTATTTGCAGCCTCCCTTCTGTTAAATCCAATCGATCAGCTGCACCTCCTACAGGATAGATCTCCGCCATTTGCGGTAAGGATACAAGCCCCAGAAGAATCGATTGCCACACCTCCGGAGTCAGTTTTCGTATGTCGATAAATGGGGGGCTCTCATATCGCAAGGAAGCATTTGTTTTTCTCTTTTTTCGCAAGTGTTTAAGAAGAGCTGCCTGATATCCTACAATTCCTCCTATGGAGCGATAAAAGTGATCTACCGGCTTTAGACTGTCGATGAGCCCTTGCCAACGCGAACTCTCTAAGTTTTCTAAAATCTGCGATTGACCTACAACGATCATTGCACAAGCAATAGCTTTTGACGCGTCATCGAGCAGAGAAAATCTCTTTTGCATTCTTCGAAAAAATGCAAGCACGTTGTCCTCTCTTAGCAGAAGAGCCACGCGCTCTTTCTCATTCCTTGTTCGAGCAAGAAGTGCAGCAATGCGCTGCAACTCCACCACGCTTACTGGAGGAAAACGACGTTTCATCATCGACGAGCATACTCGGAGAAGAAATAAAAAGTCACATTTTACAAGACTTTTATTATGAGAAGATTAGGTTTTCTTCCTCTCGAATTCCCTCGAGTTTCCCATGAATTTCTTTTGACTAGAAAATCCCAATACGGATAAAACAAATCATTCGAGGAACAAAGATAAAGAACCTCGACTTACTATCCAAAGGCATCTTTAGGCTAGTAAGCCGTCCGCGAACCAAGCGGCAATAGAACCATTCAAAGGAGACAAGAAAGATGGCTAAAAAAGCACCTTCAAAATTCATGCAACCGATGCAAGTAAGTGAGGAACTCGCGGCAATTGTGGGAAGAGGTCCAATGCCTCGTACTGAAGTTGTAAAAAAAGTATGGCAGTACATTCGTACGCATAAATGCCAAGATCAAAAAAATCGTCGCATGATCAATGCAGATGAAAAACTCAAAAAAGTATTTGGCAACAAAAAATCTGTGAACATGTTTG
>JAKAAD010000107.1 GCA_021802305.1 bacterium | reverse complement strand
CTAATATGCTTAGAGATATTTTACATAACATTACTACCACTCCGAAGGTTTTCATTCTTCGAATGCGTTCCGTTCCAATGATTGACGCATCTGGAATGTATGGACTCGAAGAATTTTCTGAGCAATGCAAAAAAAAGAACATTATTCTTCTTTTATCTGGAGTGCACGGGCAAACAAGGCAGGATCTTAAAAAATTTGGACTTATAGAAGCAATTGGGGAACGACAAATTTTTACGAATATTGACACTGCATTGGCAAAAGCTAGAAAGATCCTGTCTCATGAAGGGGAGGGCTTGTAAAAAACTGTAAAATATGAGGAAAAGAGATTGTCCATTCCATTTCTCCATATTTTCATTGAGATTTAGAAAAAAACTTCTGTGCTACACAGCCAAAAAAAGGGGGCCATCTCAATACACTTTGTTCTACCAGCTATGACGTAATTCTTTGTAGAGAATCTCCGGATGCAGGATTCGAACCTGCGACCAATGGATTAACAGTCCACTGCTCTACCGCTGAGCTAATCCGGAATATACGCAAATGCATTCAAAAATTGGAAATTTCGCTACGCCAGGCGCTTTCTTGATAAATTCCCAATTTTTGAATGCATTTGTGTATAGAGTCACAGTTTAGGATTCTTTTCCATTTTCCTCAACTCATACAACCCAATTTATGCTGAAATGAATGCAAAAGTTGGTTTCAGTATACGATCGTCGATAGAACCTGAAAAATCGCCATAAGTTGCATGCAACGGCAGGCTCAAAGGCCTTTCGATAAACGCATCCCTTCCCTATGCTTTAACCATGGAAGAAATTTTTGGGTTCGTTGAAAGCGTTGTTTTTTCCGGGGAAGAAAGCGGATTTACCGTTGCTAAGCTCAAAGAACCGCGTAAAAAAGACCTCACCTGCATCGTAGGCGTTTTGCCAGGTCTCCGCCCTGGTGAGACGCTTCGCTGTAAAGGGTTTTGGAAACACCATCCGCAATACGGAGTACAATTTGAAGTAAAGGAATTTGAAACCACAGCTCCCTCTGATCTCATTGGAATGCAAAAATACCTCGAATCAGGATTGATTAAGGGAATCGGCCCCAAGTACGCAGAGCGAATTGTCAAAACATTTGGGCTAGAGACGTTACATATCATCGATGAAACACCGGATCGTTTACACGAAGTGAAGGGCCTTGGAAAAAATCGAATCGATCACATTAAACATTGTTGGCAAGATCAACGATCCATTCGTTCGGTGATGATCTTTTTGCGCAAGCATGGTCTGAGCCCTTCCCTCGCTCATAAGATCTACAAAGCATATGGCGATACCAGTGTAGCCAAAATTTGCGACAATCCCTTCCTTCTTGCAAGAGAAGTCAAAGGAATTGGATTTAAAACAGCAGACACCATCGCGAAGAATCTGGGCCTTCCTCACAACGCGACAAGTCGCATCGATGCCGGGATCCTGCACGTGCTCTGGGAGCTTGCGAACTTTGGGCATACATGCTTCCCCTTAGATGTATTAGTGCAAGAAGTTCGCAAGGCTCTTGAGATCGAAAATGCACTGATTCAAGAACGCATTGAGTCACTTATCAAGGGAAAAGAACTCATCACATGCGAAGAGCGCATCTCTCTTCCCATGCTTTTTTATTCTGAAAGAGGAATCGCTATCGAACTGAAGCGTTTGCATCAGGTAAAGGGATCGCTTCGTTCTATAGATACTCAAAAAGCCATCGCTTGGGCAGAGCAAAAATTAGGCCTTGCTTTTGCACAAGAACAAAAAGAAGCGATTGCCACGTGCTTTCAAGAAAAAATCGTCCTGATCACTGGTGGCCCCGGCACGGGAAAAAGCACCATCACCAAAGCAATCCTTGCTATTGCAAGATATCTCACCTCGGACATTCTGCTCGCAGCTCCCACCGGTAAAGCTGCTAAACGTCTCAGCGAAATTACAGGAATGCGCGCTCAAACGCTTCACAGCCTCTTGGAAATGGATTTCCAGTCAGGCTCTTTTAAGAAAAATCATAATAATCCCTTAGAATGCGCTCTCCTCATCATCGATGAATCCAGTATGATCGATGTCTTTCTCATGCACCATGCGTTAAAGGCGCTTCCTTCCCATGCGCACTGTATTTTTATTGGTGATGTTGATCAGCTTCCCAGTGTGGGACCGGGTGCTGTCTTACAAGATCTCATCCAAGGAGAGACTCTCCCCGTTTGTAGACTCAAGCAGATCTTTCGACAGGGTGCAGGTTCTCGCATCGTTGCCAATGCACACGCTATTAACCAAGGGATCTTTCCCGATCTTTCCCTGCAATGGGAAAGCGATTTTCACTATGTACCAGCTCAAGAGCCCGAACAGATCGTAGAAACCATCATCCCTCTCATCAAAGAGGAACTCCCTAAGAGCCACCAATTTCACCCCTTTGATGATATTCAAGTGCTTACACCAATGAAGCGAGGCATCATCGGTACAGAAAATCTCAACGTACAACTGCAGCGCGTACTCAATCCTTCATCGCACCCTTTGCAACACATGGGGCGATCGTTTCACGTTGGTGATAAGATCATGCAAATCTCTAACAATTACGAAAAAGGAGTGTTCAACGGAGATGTAGGAAAAATCGTAGAGATCTCCTTCGATGAGCAAGCCGTTCGCTGCTCTTTTGATGGCAAAGTGCAGGAATACAATTTTTTCGAGTTAGATGAACTTCAACTTGCTTATGCGGTCTCCATCCATAAGTATCAAGGAAGCGAATGCCCTTGCATTATCATCCCTGTCCATGTCTCTCATTTTAAGCTCCTTTTCCGAAAACTTCTCTATACTGGTCTTACGCGCGGGAAAAAGCGCGTCATTTTTGTGGGAACCAAGCAGGCCATTGCAATATCCATTCGCAATGAGGAGGGATTAAAGCGCTATACGCAACTTGCAATGCATCTACGAGAGCAGATGACTTCAACTCGCGTTCATTAGATCACAGAATTGCGCACGTGGTTTATTAACTCACCTTGGCACCTGGAAGTGCGTGCACAAGCATGGGGAGTTCCGGTCC
>JAKAAD010000106.1 GCA_021802305.1 bacterium | reverse complement strand
AGAAGCAATGAGCACGGGGATAGCTCTTTCTCGGTCGATTGTGCACGCAAGATAGAAAAATTTCCCATCGAACTCGATGGGCGATTACGTCCTTTTCGGCAAATGCAGTTATGCACTTTGATGGGTTGGAAGGGAGCCATTGCCAAGGTGGGGTCGCGAATTGCGACGGCATTGGCAAGAGCTTTCATGTGTACCGATGCTTCACTTCTAGAAATTAACCCATTGGTAGAGGATCAAAAAGGAGATTTATGGGCATTAGATGCAAAACTCTCCATCGACGATGATGCACTCTACCGGCAATCCGAACTTGCTCAGTTGTTTGATCCCACCCAGCAAAATGCAACTGAAGTGGCTGCGAGAGAGTTTGGCCTTGCGTACATTGCACTAGATGGTGAGATTGGTTGTATGGTGAATGGGGCAGGACTCGCTATGGCAACCATGGATATCATCAAGCATTATGGAGGTCGTCCGGCAAATTTTTTGGATGTAGGAGGGGGCGCTTCTGCAGAAAAAGTCACTGCCGGGTTTAAAATTCTTCTCGACGACCCAAGGGCAAAAGCAATTCTCGTCAATATTTTTGGAGGAATTGTAAGCTGTAAAACGATTGCGGAGGGCATCTTAGCCGCAGCAAGAGAGAAGGCGAAAGAAAAAATGATTCCCGTCGTTGTGCGCTTGGAAGGGACGCATGTAGAAGAAGGGACGCATCTTCTTCAAAAAGCTCCCTTTTCCATCATCACGGCGAAAAGCTTAACCGATGCAGCAGAAAAGGTAGTTGAACAAATCAGGTAATCTCCATGGCAATTTTGATAGATAAAAAAACGCGCGTAATCACACAAGGGATTACAGGGAATGCAGGGTGCTTTCATACGGAACAATGTCTCATGTATGGAACGAAGATCGTCGGGGGAGTGACGCCGGGGAAAGGCGGACAAGATGCCTTTGGATTACCCGTTTTCGATACAGTGAAAGAAGCAAAAGAGCATACGAATTGCGATGCATCGATGATTTTTGTACCTGCTCCCTTTGCTGCAGATGCGATTTTAGAAGCGGAAGATGCGGGAATCGCACTCATTGTTTGTATCACAGAAGGAATTCCCATTCGCGACATGTTGGAGGTTTCTCAAATTATGCGCCGAAGCAAACGAAGTCGCTTAATTGGTCCCAACTGTCCGGGAATCATTACCCCGGATGCATGTAAAATAGGCATCATGCCCGGATACATCCATAAGCGTGGAAACATTGGAATTGTATCTCGTTCCGGGACGCTTACCTATGAAGCTGTTTGGCAAACAACACTTCTCGAACTTGGGCAAACGACATGCGTTGGCATTGGTGGAGATCCTCTCAATGGAACAAACTTTGTCGATGTGCTGAAACTTTTTGAAAATGATCTGGAGACAGAGGGCATTTTGCTCATTGGAGAAATTGGAGGGCAAGCAGAAGAACAGGCTGCGGAATGGATTGAGCAATTTTGTACAAAACCCGTAGCTGCCTTTATTGCAGGTCGCACAGCTCCTCCTGGCCGTCGCATGGGGCATGCTGGTGCAATCATTTCGGGAGGAAAGGGTACAGCAGAAGGCAAGATTGAACGTTTGAAGAAAGCTGGCGTACTGATTGCGGAATCCCCAGCAGAAATGGGAAAAGCGATGCAAAAGGCCCTACACGCAAAAGATAGGCAAAAGAAATGATACGCATACCTGGTCCCATTCCCATTACGATTTATCCAGGATTTTGGCTCGTCGCAGGATTAATAGGCCTTATCTTTAGTATGAACCTCATTGGAACACTCATTTGGATGCTGATCATTTTCATCTCCGTTCTCTTTCATGAGTTTGGCCATGCGCTAACTGCTCGCGCCTTTGGACAAAAGCCACGCATTGAACTTGTTGCCATGGGTGGCCTTACGTATCACGAAGGGAAAAAACTCTCTTTCCCCAGGCAGTTTTTTATCATCCTAGACGGCCCTGTTTTCGGTTTCATTTTGGTAGGCATCTTAATAGGTCTCATGAGAATTCCTGCACTGCGCACTGGAATTGTAGGAGCGTACTTTCATGCTGCTATGCTCATCAATTTCATTTGGACGATTGTAAATCTCCTTCCCGTCGTTCCCTTAGATGGAGGACAGCTGCTACGCGTGACTCTAGAAAAAATCTTTGGGGCAAAAGGATTTCGTTATGCACTCGTTACCGGAGCTATTATTTCGGTCCTATTTAGTTTAGGTTTTTTTCTCTATCGACAAGTTCTTGCAGGAGCCATCTTCTTTCTCTTTGCATTTCAAAATTTCATCATGCTGCGCCAAGTGCGCTTTTATGCAGAAGCCGATCGCGATGAAGGACTACAAGCAAGAATCACCCAAATTGAACAAATGATTCAAAAGGGAGATAAAGCCGGCGCCATGGCAGCATGCACAGAGATTCGCGCCAAAGCGAAAAAAGGGATGCTCTTTGCCGCAGCTACAGAATACCTGGCCAGCTTAAATACGATCAGGGAGAGTTTCAAGAGGCATATGCTCTCTTACATCCACTTGAAGCACACCTTTCCCCAGAAGGGTTGTTCATTTTGCATAAAGCTGCCTTTGAAGTACGCGATTTTCTCCTCGTCATTAAGCTGGCTTCGCCTTGCTTTCAAGCCAAACCTTCTGCAGAGACAGCCGTGCGCAATGCGCTTGCCCATGGAACGCTTCATCAGGCAGTACCGGCCATAGGATGGCTGCAAACTGCCGTTGACGAAGGGCTAGAAAATGTGCAAGAAATACTCGGGCAAAATGCCTTTGATCCAGTGAGAAAAGATCCGCACTTTCAAGCATTTGCTAAGAAATTTGCTGCGTAAGAAGCAGCCGCATGCAAGAAAAAATTTACTATTACGCAAAGTATTTCTCGTTCGATACAATGTAGCAATCATGTCTGCTATTTCTAGTTCACCACAGTTTTTTGGGAATTCTCCGGAAGGAAGCGTGAGATATGGGATCTTACCGCGTGATGTGCAGAAAATTGTCTTTTCATACTGTACTCTTTGGGATTTAAGCAAGATAGCTTTGGTATGCAAA
>JAKAAD010000105.1 GCA_021802305.1 bacterium | reverse complement strand
CATAAAAGTGTGCATGAAAAAAAAAGCCGCTGTTTCCAAAAATCAAACTTGGTCTTCTCAATTTCATTCCAACGAAATAAAGGAAAGCCCCAGTATTGCCCCTCTTTATTGTAATAGTCTGGAGGAGCGCCCGCTGCATAGGTGAGATCGAATTGATCGGGGAAAGCCCAAACATCTGCACTTTCAGAATTGATGAGCAAGGGAATATCTCCAAAAAGGAGAACCCCTTGCTTCTCTGCATACGTCTTTATTTGCTTGAGCTGGGAAAAAGAGAGATATTGCAAAAACGTCTGAAAGGCGATTTCTTTTTCATTGGTTTTTAGCAGATCGTCATACTGCGCATGTGTGGGCCGTTTGATTTCTTCAGGCCAATACAGCCAGGACTGATGGTGGAATAATTTTCGCAGAGTCTTAAAAAGTGCATAAGGGGTCACCCAAGTATGTTTTTCTACAAAGTTTCTGCATTCTGTAGTTTCTAGAATGCGAGATCCTACTGCTTCAAAATATTCTCGTAACCATTGAAGCTTGTGCAATAGAATTTCGATGTAGGGGATACGTTGTGCTTCATTGTGCACAGCAAAGCTAGAAAGCCTTCCCCTCAATTCTGGAAGTGTATCTATGTAAGGGAGTGCATGTAAGGAGAGGTAAATAGGATGGAGGGCGGTGGAAGAGACGGCATTGTAAGGACTTGGGTCGCTCCCGGAATCATTGAGAGGTAAAAGTTGCAAAATATTGAGTCCGCAAGATTTGGCCCAATCAATCATGGGAAGGAGATCGTGAAACTCCCCAATCCCAGAGCTTTTGCGCGTGCGAAGAGCACTCAGTGGAAGGTCGATTCCGTGAAAGTGTTTTAAGCCAATGCGTTTCCATCCTAGTTGCGCAGGAGAGGAAAAAATGGTTTGAACTAAGTGTGCAAAATCTTCAGTCGCCATTTTTCTGCCTTTTCGAGAAAAGGAAGGAGAAAGGAGGCTAATTTTTCCCCATCGATTTCTGAGAGTGGAAGAGAAGCAAATTGTATGAGATGATTGATTTTATTTGAGTATCCAAGCGTTCCTTCTACAAAGGATTTTTGATTGGCGATCAACGCATCTCTTAATATAGTTTCGCGGAACTTGCCAGCGGGAAGTTCTCCTAAAGTACTTACGATAAGAAGCCATTCCTGATTTGCATCACACTCGAATTGCAAAGGAAGCACTTCATTGATGGTGAGCGAGCACGTGTTGTGTACATCCACCTGAAGAGATTCGCCTATTTGGTCTCCAAGTTGTTGCAGAATCTCTTCCAACCTATCCCTCATTTTCCTCTTTCTCTTCTAATTTCTCATCGAGGGATTGAATGGCTTCGATGAAGGCACTCAAGAGCTCTTCTCGATGCCGCTTTGATTTGTAGAGGCGCGGTGCAATTCCACGGACTGCATCTCGCATTTGTGTGTAGATGATGATCTGACCCGTGAGCTCTTCTTCCAACTCTAACCACTCTGCGAGAGCAAGCACCTTGTCTACAGAAATATAGCGTTCCCCCAATAGTTTGACAAAGAGTTTGGCAAGTGCTTCAAACGTGAGTTTTGAAGGAAGTTCAATTTGTGCCCGCGTAAAACTCATGCTGATCAACCCCATTCTCGAAAGAAAAAAGCGAAAGATACCCAAAAACGATTGAAGTGTGCGAGTTTCTGTGAGGAGGCGATAGAGTTCTGCAGGATCAATGGAAGGCCCTTTTGATTTTAAATCACTTCCCAATGAATGCAACAAAAAATCGATAAATGTTTTAAGTTTTTCATAAGGAAATTGAGAAGTTAACTCTTCAAAAAGTGCGTAAGCATCCCTAGGGTTACCAATGATATCCCTGTAGTAGCCTCGCAAATGAGATGGTGGTCCTAAGCCCTGCCGTGCATAAAGCCGAGCTTCGACGGCAATATTTTTACCTGCGCGAATTTCTTTCCCGTAACGCGCATTGAGCTCTTCTTTTGCTAAGAGGACTTGATCATGGAGAGGGCCCTCCGTAGTCTCCAAAAGGAAGTCAAGCGCATCATCTGCGAGAGAAACGTCCGGATACATGTCTAGCACTTTGCGCAAGATGACTTCTGCTGTATCATCTTCTTTGATGGAATCGCGCAAATAGAGAAGAGAGCGCGACTGTAATTCCGGATTTTTGCGAGAAAACTGTTCCGAGACTTCCGTGATGCGTTCTACAATTCTAAGGAGTTCTTTTCCTCCCTCCACTTTGGATATTTCTTCGCGCAACGAGCGCCTAGAGCGATCCTCTAATCGAGAAAAACGCCTAGCCATAGCAATGGGATTGAAAGCACCTGCGTCTAACATATTTTGAATGGCGTACTTCGTGCGTACTTGGGCGATTGCGAGTTTTTTAGCTGCTTGGATAGCCGCACCTTTTTGCGCTTTTGCTGCGCTATGAGGAGAGATGTGAAAACTTGTAGCATCAATAGGTTCGCTCATTTCTTATTCACATATGCGAAAAGGGCAATTTTTAAAAGATCAACGAACGTTGAAAACGAGCGATTTCATTTGCAATATGACCTTGCCTTATTAATTTAAAAACGGAAATATAGAGCCTGCATGTTCGTAAAAAGCCTGTTAAGTAGCATTTTTAATTTTGCTAGCCAGCACTTCGAGGGATATCAAGACAATGGCTTCGTAAAGATGGTGCAAAAAATTATTTCAACTCGAAGACTTGCAGTTTTTTCTTTCCTAGGAGTTACAGCAGCTTCTGTGTATTACCTGCGGACAAAGCAGATCGTTGCAGTAACCATGCAACCTGAGAAAGAAGAACCAAACGCAAAGTGCTCATGGAATGGGCAGATCATTGCTCATGAGTTATGGTTAAATCCATCTACGTGCATTTCCGAAGACATGGTGCGGAAAGTAAATACCGCTCATGATTACCTCAAAAATTGTGGGTTTCAATTGAGGGGGGTACAGGCGGATGGCAATTGTTTTTTTAATGCATTTTTAAAAAGCTATCAATCTCAATCGCAAAGAATTCCATTACTCGATTCAGCAGAAGATAAAGTTGCCTACTTAAGGCAACA
>JAKAAD010000013.1 GCA_021802305.1 bacterium | reverse complement strand
AATCCTTTCTTCTTTCTTTTGGCGATCGTTGGCGGCGTTTTTGTAGCAGAGGCAGCTTCTGTGATTCTCCAAGTGGGAAGTTACCGATTACGCAATCGAAAACGTCTTTTTTTATGTGCACCCTTACACCATCACTACGAATACAAAGGTTGGCCAGAAAATAAAGTGGTATTGCGATTCTGGATGATCGGCTTGATTTTGGCTTTAATAGGCGTTGCTTCCTTGGAAGTGCATTGATGTTTGTCATTTTAGGATTGGGGAAAAGCGGTAAGGCAGCAGCTGCCCTTCTGCTACAGCAGGGGAAGTCTGTATTGGGGTTAGATACGCGATTTCCTCAAACGGATCTAGAAATTGCATTATTGCAAGAGCGCGGCATGCAATATGCTTCAGATCAGTCATTGCTCGATTGGTCGGAAGTAGAACTCTTTGTCGTATCGCCGGGGATTGCTCCGACCCATCCTCTCTATGCACAAGCAATTGTAGGCAAGAAACCGATCATGAGCGAGGTGGCTCTTGCCTTTTCTTGTTTGCAGCAACCAATGATCGCTGTCACAGGAACAAATGGCAAGACGACGGTAGTCTCTCTCATAGAACATGTGCTCAACGCATGCGGGATTTCTGCGATAGCTCTGGGAAATAATGGGAAGCCAGTATCTACCTACGCATTGCAAAAGAAAGAAGAAAGGATTCTCGTGATCGAACTCAGTTCGTTCCAATTGGAACTCTTGAACGGGCCGTTATTCGATGCAGGGGTGATACTCAACATCACTCCTGATCATCTGGATCGTTATGCGAGTTTGGAAGAATACGCGCAGGCAAAAGCCCGAATGCAATATTGCATGAAAGAAGGTGCGCCTCTTTTTGTGAATGCCAATATTCCCTTTTCTTTTTCGCAGAAAGTGAGATACTTTTCTTCTGCAGATGAAAACGTGGAGGCAGCGTGGCTTCTTTGTCGCCATTTTGGCATTACGCACGAAAGTTTTGAACATGCGCTATCTAGTTTTTCCAAGCTACCGCATCGAATTGCTTTTGTTGCGGAAAGAGATGGAGTGAAGTATTTTAACGATAGTAAAGGAACGAATGTGGGCGCTGTCATCAGAGCTGTGCACGCTATGTCCGGTCCTGTAATTTTACTAGCTGGGGGGTATGACAAAGGCGCTTCTTTTCGCCTATGGGCTGAGGCATGTGCAGGCAAGATCAAGCGCATCATTGTATTTGGAAGTGCCCGGGAGAAAATTTTGTGCGAACTTGCTGGGCAATTTGAAATGGAACAGTTCGATGCATTATCATCTGCTTTAAATCGTGCGCGTACATGCGCACAGCCTGGTGATTGCATTTTGCTTTCCCCTGGATGTGCGAGTACAGATCAATTTCGTGACTATGCGCATAGAGGCGAGATATTTGAAAAGTTGGTGTTAGAAAAGCTATGAATCGAAAAGATATTATCATCATATCCGTGTTAGTAAATGCTGGCTTGCTCATCATTTTGTTTGCAAGTGCAATAAAATCTCCCACGCGAGCAGAAATTGTTCAAGTGCAAAAGCAAGAGGTAGAACCTGTGTCGTCTTCCTTGATAGAGACACCTCCTTTGCAGATCGCTCCCCAAGATTTTCCGACGATGGCGTCTTCTTCTCCAGTATCTCCTTCGACACCTCCGGTAGTCACAGTGACGCCTTTGCCGGAACTTCCGGCACCCGGACCCATTGCGCATGAGGAGCCCGAAGAATCTTTTATGGAAATCAAGGTGCAAAAAGGGGACGCATTAGATAAGATTGCAAGACATCATCGCATATCCGTTGCAAAGATCATGGAGTTCAATCACCTTTCCTCTACGAATCTTCGCATCGGTCAAACGTTGAAAATTCCACGGACACCAAAGAGCGCTTCTCTTCATCTAGACCTTTCTTCCCCGGGTGCAAAGTATTACACTGTGAAACCTGGCGATAGTCCTTGGTCGATTGCGATGAAAAACCATTTGAATTTGGAAGAATTGCTCAAGCTCAATCACCTCGATGCAGAAAAAGCGCGTCGCTTAAAACCGGGTGATCAATTGCGTGTTCAATAAGAGTTTGTACAACATCTCTAATGCATGGTTTTTTCTCATCGTTTCGACAATGCTTTTGTTTGTTATGGGCATTATCATGGTGTTCAATGTGACAGCTGCAGAAATTTTAGATCGATTTTCTGATAAAAGCATGCACCACGCAGTAGTCAAACAACTACTCTATGCAAGCTGTGGTTGCATTGCATCGGGATGTATATGGTATCTGGGAATAGATGTGCTCTTGCGTTACAGCTCGTATCTATTCGCAGGTGCGATTTTACTTCTCATCCTCGTCTTCGTTCCCGGAATTGGACAGGAGCTCAATGGGGCGCATCGCTGGATTGCGATGGCTGGTATTTCCATGCAGCCATCGGAATTTGTAAAAGTCTTTCTCCCGATCTACACGTTGCAAGCCCTTGAGGGAATAAGCACTCTCCGTTCCTTTTTGATTCTTCTTGGAAAAATATCGATTCCCTTGACGCTGATCCTCTTTGAACCAGACAACGGAACGGTACTCATTCTCCTCGCAACACTCTGCATGCTCTTTGCAGTGATAGGCGTTCGATGGACCTACTGGGTATTACCGCTCGTCATTCTGAGCATTTCTGGGGCAATAGCAGCACTGAGCATGCCTCATGTGACAGGACGTCTCAAGGTCTATTTGGATCCTACGATAGACCTTCTAGGCAAAGGCCACCAACCCTATCAAGCTCGGATTGCTGCAGGTTCAGGCGGATTGTGGGGAAAAGGACTGGGGGAGAGCGTACAAAAATTGGAGTATTTGCCGGAAGCGCGAAGTGATTATATTGCAGCCATTTTTGCAGAAGAGTTTGGTTTTGTGGGCATCGTAGGGCTGATCGCACTCTATTTATGCATTGCTGTTTGTGGATATATGATTGCAAGAAACGCAGTGGATATTCGAGGTGCAGTCATTGCTTCAACGCTTACATTTCTCATCTGCTTTCAAGCTTTTTTGCATTTAGGAGTGGCTTCCGGGCTTTTGCCTAGTAAGGGAATGAATTTGCCTTTTTTTAGCCAGGGGGGGTCTTCTCTCATTGCCAATATGATCGCTTTAACATTGATTTGCCGCGTATGCAAAAAAAAAGAATCCTTTTTGCAGTAGGAGGAACGGGAGGACACCTCTTTCCAGCTCAAGAATTTGCTCGCAGTTTGAAAGATTTTGACGTCTATTTTGCTGGAGCTCATTTGTCGCAAAATCGCTTTTTTGATCGAGAGCATTTTTCATTCTATGACATTGTAAGTGCGACCCCATTTCGAGGAAATTGGAGAACAAAAATTCGATTTCCCTTAGTGCAGCTCAAGGGCATAGCGACTAGCATTGCGCTCCTTCGCGAAACGCGTCCTGCATTGATGTTAGGTTTTGGCAGTTATCACACTTTTCCACTTCTTTGCGCAGGAGCAATGTTGCGCATTCCCATTGTGCTCGTAGAAGCGGACATTTTTCCTGGAAAAGTCAATCGCCTCTTTTCGCATGTTGCGCAATGCACGGCAACCCTCTTTTCTGCAGCGCATGGACACTTAGCTGGAAAAAAATGCTTGATTGCACCGCTTACTCCATGGATACAACGCGTAGGAATCATGTCTGATCGAGAAGCGCGCAAAGAGCTGGGATTGGACCCGGAGCAATTTACGTTACTTGCCTTTGGAGGATCGCAGGGAGCCAAAGCGATTAATGAGCGCATCCCTTCGCTGATTGCTTCCTGTAAAGCACAGCAGATCCCTATACAATGCATCCACCTTACAGGGGAAGAGAATGTCGCAGATGAAATGCGCGCAGCTTACCATACGTTAGGCATTCCCCATTATGTCCGCGCAAGGGAATCGAGAATGGATCTCATTTGGCAAGCAGCCTCTCTTGCTGTGACGCGGGCAGGTGCATCGACACTTGCCGAGATGATTGCATTTAGCGTCCCTGCCATTTTGATTCCCTTCCCACAAGCTGCAGGAGCGCATCAAGAAAAAAATGCGCGCTACATCGTTGAAAAAATAGGCGCAGGCTTGTGGATTTCGGAAGAAAAATTGAGCGATGAAGCACTCTTTGCACTTCTACAGGTATGTAGAGAAAGGAACGCAGAGTTTCGACAGCTATTGAATAAAGCATACCACCAAGAACATAAACGTAATCTCGCAGAGGTACTCCGTGAACATCTTTGAAAAAAAGAAAACGCATTTCATTGGCATTGGAGGCATTGGGATGAGTGCACTCGCGATGATTCTCTTAGATCGAGGTGTACCTGTATCGGGAAGTGAGAAAGTTCCCTCAGAGATGACAGAGCTCTTGAAGAAGAGGGGGGCGGAAATATGTATTGCGCATGCTCCGGAGAACATCGAAAAAGCCTCACGTGTGATTTTCGGTTCTGCAATTCGAGAAGATCACCCCGAGCTTTTGGCTGCGAAAAGGAGAGGGCTTCCGCTCATGCATAGAAGCGTTTTCTTAGCAGAGCTCATGCGCGATAAACGCGCTCTCCTTGTTACAGGAATACATGGAAAGACCACAACGACATCTCTTCTTGCGCATGCTCTCCACGTTGCAGGGATGCATCCTTCCTATGCTATCGGAGGAATATCCATCATCGAAGGAAGAAATGGCAAAGGGGATGTAGGAAAAGATTTTGTCGCAGAAGCAGATGAGAGCGACGGAACGTTTTTGCACTATTCTCCTTTTGGGGCCATTATGACGAATTGCGATGGAGATCACTTTGATTATTGGAAAACCACAGAGGCATTGGTGGAAGGATTTAAAACTTTTGCGCGAAAAGTGATTTCAGAGTCACACTTTTTTTGGTGTGGCGATGATCCAGCGCTCACTTCCATGCATCTTTCCGGGTTTTCTTATGGTTTTGAACCGCACAATGCGTTACGCATCGTGCAATGGAAAGAAGAGGAATGGGGAGAACGCTTTTCATTATCCTTTCAAGGAAGGATTTGGAAAGAGATTGTGATTTCTCTCATCGGCAAGCACAATGTGTTGAATGCTGCTGCTGTTTTTGGCTTAGGGCTTCAATTGGGCATTGAGAAGGAAATTCTCTATCGTGCGTTCAGGGAATTTAGAGGAATAAAAAGACGCATGGAATACAAAGGAAAGGCAAACGAGATTGTATTTTATGACGATTATGGACATCATCCTGTGGAAATCCAAGCTACTATTGCTGCGCTCAAACGCGCTATCGGCAATGCACAGCTCGTCGTTGCCTTCCAACCGCATCGTTATACGCGAACGCTCCATTGTGCAGATTTGTGGAAAGATGCCTTTCGGGGAGCAGATGCATTGATTCTCACGGACGTATATAGTGCAGGAGAAGCTCCGATCGATGGAGTAGACCATGCATTTATTCTGAATCGCGTGAGTATTCCCAAGGATCCGAGGTACGTTTCGCGAAAAGACCTCGTGGCATTCTTCGTGGATTTTTTGCGTCCTCAGGATGTTTTGCTGACATTGGGAGCGGGGGATATCACGCACTTGACAACGGAGCTTTTGGAGCGATTGCAATGAAAAAATTACCATTAACAAGAGCGTTGTCTTGGATTATAGCTTCTATGCTCTGCACATGTCTCGCCTTTGCAGTGTGGAAATCGGGCAAGGTGTTGCATGGCAAAACGAAGAAAAACGATTTCCTTCTCTGGGTTGTGCAAACAAACCCACAGAAAAAACAAGCACTGCCCACCCAGCTGCTCGCAGAAATGCTGGGTTTGTCTGTGGATCATCCCGTGAGAAGCAGTACTTTTTCCACAAAAAATGCAGAAAAACGCATGAGAGCATTTCCTTTTATTGAAGGCGCTCGTATCTCTTTGCAAACACCAAATGCATTGTATGTAGACTATACGCTAAGGCGCCCCATTGCCTATGTGGAAGATTTCGAAAACATAGCAGTAGATGTACAAGGATTTCTCTTTCCCATCGATCCTTTTTACAAATCGATGGCATTGCCGCGTATCTACTGCGGATTTTCTCCCTTTGGCGAGCATCCTGTAAAAAAAACAGCTCCCCCCGTAGCTACATGGCAGCGATCCATTTCCGGCAAACACTTCACATTAGCCCTTTCTGTGCTTTCGCTCATTGAAGCCCCTGCCGTAAAAGATGCTTTTCCCCATCCTTGCATCGATGTTTCCCATGCGGAAGAAGAGAGCGCAGCCACGAGAGAGATTGTCTTGAGACTGGAAGATGTCGAAATGCGCGTGATTGGAAAAAGAGAAATTCGCGTGCACCATCCTCGCATCTTGCGTTTAAGCACGATCCATTTTGCCCAAGAACTTGGAAATTATCTCAAACTGCGAGAACAATTGATTCTTGCAGAAGCAGAAAAACATCTAGAAGTTGCAGAGCATCGCGATTTCTTGCGCATGTCTCCCACGGTGATCGATTTGCGCATCCCCGACTTAGCCTTCGTCAAGATGGAGTGATTGGGTGAGAAGTTTTTGTGCAGCATGATACCCAGCTTACAAAAGCCACCACTGAAATTCAGGCGTTGATTTTTTGTACATGCTACTCAGGAGGGGGCATTCAAAGATGTTTCCTGAACAACCCACGATAAATAACGGGGATTTCCTTGGGCAATATCGACCTGTAAAATCTCTGGGACTTCATAGCTGGAGTGCTTTTGAATATGGCTCTGGACCGCATCAAAATGCTTGAGGATCGTCTTTAAAATGACTTTTACCTCTTGGCCCTCTTCAATGTTTCCTTCCCATCGATAGAGGGATTCGACTTCAGGAAAAATGGATGCACAGGCAATCAACCGTTGATCCAATAATCCATAAACAATCTTTTTGGCCTCTTGTTTATCTCGGCACGTCCAGAAAATGTAGATCAAATTTGTTTGATGAGTCATCGCAAACTCTTTCTCAAGAAATACATTTTTGAATTTTTCTCATATCCTTCTCGCACCAATTCGATCAACAATAAACAAGCTCGACAATAGCTCGTTTCATGGTGTCTACATTAGGATAGAAGAATTGCTCGAGAACGTTGCCTGCAGGACTATGCCCATCGGGAAGCGCGATTCGTTTTGGAGGTGCTTTCAAAAAGGAAAATCCCTTTTCTGCCGCAATATATCCAATTTCTGCAGATGCGCCCCCAAAAGCCCATCCGGTATCAACAATGAGAAGTTTGCCTGTTTTTTGCAGGGACTCTAAAAGGATTGCTTCGTCGAGGGGTTTCAATGTTCTTAGATCGATGACTTCTGCATGGATGTTTTTTTCTTTCTTCAATTGTTTAGCAGCGGTCCAAGCAAGGTCAATGGCATGAGATGTTCCCACAATCGTGCAATCAGTTCCCTTGAGCCGATATACGCCTTTCCCAAAGGGAATCGAGTAGTGTTCTTCAGGAACCACTCCTTCACAACGCATGAGCCAGCGATGTTCGATGATAATCACGGGGTTATTGTCTTCAATAGCCGAAATCATGAGACCTTTTGCATCGTAAGGAGTACTAGGCATGACAATTTTAATCCCAGGAACGCTAAGCAACAGTCCTTGGATGGCTTGGGAATGTTGTGGACCAGAGCCCCAACCTCGGCCAATCGCTGCCCAAATAACCAGAGGAACAGTTGTCAAACCATTGTCCATCCAATGGACTTTGCTTCCGTGATTTACAATCTGGTTGAATGCGAGCAAAAGAAAGTCAGGACGATTGTGAAAGTAAACCGGTCTCATTCCCGACATTGCAGCGCCATTGCAAATTCCCATCATACCCTCTTCGGATACGGGAGTATCAAAGATGCGTTGAGAACCATAGAGCTCTTGAAAGCCTTTCGTCACTCCAAACATGCCACCAGGATCATCGACTCCTTGTCCTAAGAGAAATACGGAAGGATCCGTTTCCATTTTATATGCGAGAGCTTCGCGTAGTGCTTGGATATAAGAAATAATGCGACCTTTTTCTTCTTCGTTTAAAAGTGCGGCATTTTGTTGTACGAGTTTTTCATCCCAAAGCATTATGCATACACGTGGGTTAAGAGATCTTCTTCTAGGGGAAAAGGACTTTGGAGGGCTCTCTCAAATCCTTGAACAATTTCGCGCTGGATTTCTTGTGCGAATTCTTCCTGTTGTTTGCGCGATAGCATTCCTTGTTCACTCAAGACTTCTTTTAGGAGAAGAAGGGGATCTACTTGTTTCCAGCTTGCGAGCTCTTCTTGGGAGCGATATCCAAGATCTTCTCTATCGCCGTGATGCCCCATCCATCGATAAGTATGAGCTTCAAAAAAAACTGGGCCGTTTCCTTTTTGAAGAAGATGCACAGCTCTTTGTGTCGCTTCGTGTACTTCTAGCACGTTATTGCCATCCAGGGACCAACTTTCCAATCCAAAAGCTCTCACTTTATCAGCAATGTTTATTCCAAGTGCCTGACGATGTTCTAAAGGAGAACAAACGGAATAGTAGTTGTTTTCGCAAATGTATAAGATAGGAAGTTCTTTCAACTTTGCAAAGTTTATGCTTTCCCAAAAGGCGCCCTCTTCTACAGCTGCATCGCCAAAAAAGACGCAGATTTTGTGATCCTTCCCTTGTAGTTTTGCAGCAAGTGCGGCTCCAGTGGCAATGGGAATGATCCCGGCAACAATGGCAGAGGATCCAGCCATTCCCACTTCTTTGTCGAGAAGATGCATAGAGCCGCCGCGAGAAGCGCAGCAGCCATTGCTTCGACAATGAAGTTCAGAGAGCATTGCATCGAGATTACCTCCTTTTGCTAAGTAAACGGCGTGCGTTCGATGACCGCAATAGACGAGATCTTCTTTGCGTAGAGCCATGCAGCTGCCAACAGCGACGGCTTCTTGACCATTCGCCAAATGCACAGGCGATTTCATTTCGTTGTCTTGGTAGCGCGTGGCAATCTCTTCTTCGATGAGGCGAATGCGAAACATCGCACGAAAGATCTGCAGCAAATCTTTTGCTGTATAATTTTCTATCTTCTCTTTGAGGCCTTGAATGCCTTTCCCTTTATATGGATATTTGATCATTGCAGTATCCACTGTTGCCTCATCGTGTTGGCGTACCAATCATAGGTAGCTGCAAGACCCTGAGGAAGGTCCACCCCATGTTTCCAGCCTAGTTGCTCTATCAAATGACTATCTAGCAATTTGCGTGGAGCTCCATTTGGCTTGCTTGCATCCCAATCCAATGCTCCTTCGTAACCCACGATGCGCTGGAGTAGCAAGGCGAGTTCTTTTATGCTCACATCATATCCCACTCCTATGTTTATGGGAACTGCTTCGACGGTTGGGTGTTTGAGCAAAAATGAAGTAGCACTCGCAACATCGTCGCAGTGAATAAATTCGCGTCGCGGAGTGCCATCTCCCCACAAGGTAACCCTAGGCTTTCCTTCTTCTTTTGCTTCATGTAAACGCGCCATCAAAGCCGAGACAACATGTCCCACATTGGGATCAAAATGCGCATGTGGTCCATACACAGTGTTCGGGATCAATGCTAAAAAGCGGCCTTCGCCATATTGCGCATTAAATGCACGGGCCATTTGCACTCCTGCGAGTTTTGCCATGGCATAAGACATGCTCGTGAGCTCTACTTCTCCTTTGAAGAGAGAAGATTCTTGCAGGGGCTGAGGAGATGTTTTGGGATACATGCACGAGGAGGCATAAAAAACCATGCGCTTTATCTCGAATTTTTGCGCTGCTTCAAATACATGTAATTGTATTGAGAGATTTTTTGTAAGAAGATCGGCCGGAAAAGAAAGATTGTGTTGAATCCCTCCTACAAATCCCGCAGCAAGAATGACGAACTTAGGTTGATGTGTAGCAAAGTATGAGATCACATCGTCTTTCTTTAAAAGGTCGAGTTCTTTACGTGTAGGGCAGAGTAGCGAATAAGAAGGATCGCGAGAAAAGAGCCGTTTGCAAGCAGAGCCGATGAGGCCACTTGCACCTAAAATACATAATGCATCAGACATGAGATACAAACCCGCTTGGTTGGTGCACGATGATATTGCTCCCTCCATATTCAAATCGGAAGGGTACAAAGAGAAAATCTCGCAGAGCTTCTTTTACGGCAGCTTGTTGTTCTGGTCGTACGAATAGGAGCATAAATCCTCCTCCTCCAGCTCCTAACAACTTGCCTCCAATGGCTCCTGCATGCCGCGCCTTTGTATACATTGCATCGATAGCAGTAGAGGAGACCTTTTCGGAAAGGCCTCTCTTTAATTGCCACGATTCATGAAGAAGCTCGCCAAAAGCGCAAAGATCTTGCGCTTCATTTTGCAAGATATGAAGGGCAGTTTCTACCATTTCTTGCATGCGCAGAAGTTCTTGTTCTTTTTTTTCAAAGTTTGCAATTTTTGACTTTGCTACCTCGTGTGCAAATCGAGAAAATCCGGTAAAAAAGAGCATGAGATGTTTTTGCAATGCATCGATCCTCTCTACGGGTGCTATAACTGGATAGACGGAAATGGATCCATCAGGAGAAAAGATGATCTGATTAAATCCGCCGCACGCAGTAAGAAATTGATCTTGCGAACCTACGACCTCATTCAGGTGGTCTTGTTCAATATGGATGGCGAGCCGAGCGAGTTCTTGCTTTGGCAGGGATTTGTTGCACAAAGCTAGGAGTGCATTGAGCGCTCCTACGACAAAGGCAGAGCTGGACCCCAATCCTGTGCGCGCAGGTAAATCTGCATTGTAGTGAATTTCGAGACCTTTTTCGTGGTAACCTAAATAGTGAAGAACAGCTTTTACTGCAGGGTGTTCGATTTCAAGAAGAGATTTTGTCGTTTCAATTTTAGAATAACAGATGCGGTATTTGTGTTCGAAAAATGGAGGATATTCTCTACAAGTAATATAAGACCAGTGATTAATGGATGTTCCAATGACGCGTCCACCGTATTTCTTCACCCAAGTGGGATAATCCGTCCCACCGCCAAAGAAAGAGATGCGAAAAGGAGTGCGTGCAATAATCAAACCGTTGTCCTTAAACAGTTATACACAAGCTTCTTCTAATAACTTGCGTCGGAGTTTTATTTTGTTCATCTCTTCAATGTGATGTAGTACATCTTCGCCAAACTTTTTTCGCACAAGAGAGAGGTAGTTAGGATGACTGAAATATTTGTGAAACGCAGCATCGCGAAAGGCAACGACTTCTGCTGCCGATAATGTTTCGGTTCGCAAGGGTTGTGTATTGAAGGAGTGTTGGGAATACCCAAGCCAATTGTCCGGAAGAGCCCAATGGTTTTCCTGTGCTAACGCATAGAGTTTAGAGCCGGGATAGGCCATCGCACAGTAAAAATTTGCAAATTCGCAATTGGCATCTAAGGCGAGTTGCAGGGTTTCGCCCATGGATTCATGCGTATCATCAGGTAGTCCGAAAATGTAGTTGCCAATGACGTTCATACCGGCATTTTGAATCATTCGTACGACGCGCAAAATATCTTCTGATCCAAAGCGTCCTTTTTCCACGCCATCGCGCACGTGTTTACTTCCCGATTCAATGCCGAGAGCAAGCCATCGAAATCCCGCTTTATAGAGCTTTTCCAAAAATTGTTCTCGCACGGTATCGACGCGCGCATAGGCCCAGATATTTAATCCGTAATTTCTTTCGATAAGCAAGTCGCAGATGCCATTGACATGTTTGGGATTGAGCACGAACATTTCATCGACAAATTTGATGTTTTTCACTCCGTATTTGTTTACTAAAAGATCGATGTCTTGAAGAACGACTTCTGGTTTCCATAATCGATAAGAAGATCCGCCAAATGGGGCATTGATGCAGCAAAATGTGCACCGATAGGGGCAACCTAAAGAAGTATGCATCGAAGCGTAAGGAGAGCGATGATGGATGTCTTCAAAACAATGCCAATTGTGCGCGCGATATCGATCCATGGGGAGGAGATCCCAAGCAGCACCCGGCATGCACGTGCTGATGTCTTCAAGAAGAGGTCCTTTAGGCGTTGAGATCAGAACGTTATTTTGATAGTACACTAAACTAGGTACCTGACTAAAATCGCTTCCCCGTGCTTTCAAAATCTCGAGTACACCCCATATGGTTTGTGGTCCTTCTTGGCTACAAACAAAATCCACTTCTTCCTCTTTCAATGTGCGTTCGGGAAGCGCGGCAACATGAGTTCCGGTCATTAAGATTTTGTATTGTGGGTTGCGCGTTTTGATTTCGAGACATGTTTTTCCTGCAGCGGGCATGTTTTGCGTCGAAGCAGATGGTTGGAATCCGTAGACGACCACAACGATGAGCGTGGGATTGTAGTTTTCTTCAATGAATGCAGCAACTTGCGAAGGACTCAATTGAAGCGCGGGTGCATCGATCATCGCGACGGATGCTCCTTTATTGCGTACATAAGTTGCAAAAAGCGCTGCTAATGATGGGGGCTCTATCGCGCAATATTCATTGCCAAGAGTTTGGTACACTTCCGAAAGAGACCCGGGATTAATGAATAGACAATCGACATGTTGCTTTGCCACTTTTTTTTCTCCACATTCAAAACATTTGCGACTATACTGCATGCGGTGTAATATAATCAATTTTAGAAATGACATATCGCATACTCATTACTGGTGGCGCAGGATACATCGGTTCGATCCTCGTACCTCAACTTCTTGAAGCAGGTTACGAAGTGACTGTGCTAGATAATTTCATGTATGATCAAAACAGCTTAGCGGCTGTGTGTCATCATGATCATTTTCGCGTCGTTCGAGGAGATGTACGCGTGCAAAGCACCATGCTTCCTCTTTTAAAAACAAGCGATCTGATCATTCCTCTTGCTGCATTAGTGGGCGCTCCTTTGTGCGATCGCGATCCAGTAAGTGCTACGACGACAAATAGAGATGCAGTCATTGATATGCTCAAAGTATTAAGCAAGGACCAAATCGTATTGATGCCCACCACAAATAGTGCATATGGCACTGGGGACAAAAACAACTTTTGCACGGAAGAATCTCCGCTTCGTCCGATTTCTCAATACGCCAAAGAAAAGGTCGAAGTAGAAAAGGCTCTCATGCAGCATCCTCATGCGATTAGTTTTCGCTTAGCTACCGTATTTGGTTTCGCTCCACGTATGCGCATCGATTTGCTCGTCAATGATCTAACGCACCGTGCAGTTCACGATCGCTCTGTTGTCCTTTTTGAGAGTACTTTTAAGCGCAACTACATCCATGTACGCGATGTTGCACGCGCATTTTTGCATGCCATACAGAACTTTGGAGTCATGAAGGGCAATATTTACAATGTCGGATTATCCGATGCAAACATCTCTAAAAAAGAGCTCTGTCAAAAGATCCAAAAATACTTGCCCGCATTTACATTTTTGGAAGCTCCTATTGGCAAAGATCCCGATCAGAGAAATTACATTGTCTCCAATGAAAAGATAGAAAAGACGGGTTTTCGCGCAGAGTATTCTCTCGATTTTGGCATTCAGGAGCTGATCAAGGGATATGCTATGCTTAAAAATTCCAAGTACAGCAATGTATGACGTTCTTGTCATTGGCGGTGGTGTCATTGGCTTGCGCATAGCCATCCGATGGAAAGAGCTTTTCCCCAAGCAAAAGATCTGTCTCATTGAAAAAGAGAGCGCCTTTGGGATGCATGCAAGCAGAAGAAATAGCGGTGTCATTCATGCAGGTTTTTATTACTCTCCCGATAGCCTAAAAGCCAAGCTTACCCGTGAAGGGAGTAGACGTCTTCGCACATATTGCGCAGAAAGAAATATCCCACTCCTTTCGTGTGGCAAGCTCGTCGTAGCGCAACGTGCAACGGAACTTTCCGCGTTGCGAGAACTTTTCGAGCGAGGGCAAACCAATGGCGTAGAGCTTTATGAATTGGATGAAAAAGAGGTATCTACATTAGATCCTAATGTGCGAACAGTGGGGAAAGCAGTGTACTCTCCAACGACAGCTTCTGTAGATCCCTCATTGGTGGTGGAGGCGTACGTGTGCGAAGCTGAAGAAAGAGGAGTCATTCTCCAGTCTTCGACCCAATATCTGGGAAAACGGGGAAGCACTATTCTTACAACACAAGGAGAGATCAAAGCCGGATATGTTGTGAATGCAGCAGGGCTTTACGCAGACAAAATTGCACGCGATTTTGGATGCGCGCGCGAGCTGGCCATTCTTCCCTTTAAGGGGCTCTATTTGGTGAGTAAAGATCCTAACCCCGCATTGCGAATGCACGTCTATCCCGTACCTCACGCGAATTATCCATTTTTGGGAGTGCACTTTACAAGGACCGTGGACGGAAAGCTAAAGATTGGACCGACGGCTATCCCTGCGTTTTGGAGAGAAAATTATACCCTGAGGGAAAATTTCAAGTGGGGGGAATTTGGAGAGATCATGGCCAATGAACTCGGGTTGCTCGTCCACAATCGTTTTCATTTTGCAAAACTTGCATGGGAAGAGATGCAAAAGTTTTCGAAAAGGCGCCTCCTGAAACGCGCAGCCTCTCTTGTCCACGTGCTTCATCCAGAACAATATCACACCTGGGGTCAACCGGGAATTCGCGCACAACTCATCGACAAGAAAAAGCGCACGCTTGTCATGGATTTTTGCGTGGAACGCACGGCGGATTCGCTGCACATTTTAAACGCCGTATCTCCAGCGTTTACCTGTGCGATCTCCTTTGCAGAATACGTGTTGCAGGAGGTAAGAGAGCGTGATTCATGATGAAAATAATGTGTGTAAAAAAAAAGTATTTTCATAGAATGGCGAGCGGTTCATAGACCTCTTACACAACGAAGTCAAGGTAAGGAATATTACAAGGAAATTGCATGATTTTTCTTGCAATTTCCCAAGGGAATGCTAGTTATGAAAAAAATTATCTACCATGCAACACTTCTTCGCAAAGAACACATGGGCAACGTGCGCGAACACCCACTGTTTATGCAACATATTCTACGTCATCCTCTAGAGGGGTATCAATTTATTTATGCCAAACATACATGGAGATGGCGGACGCGTTTCAGGAGGCGCCTTTTCGAAAAC
>JAKAAD010000104.1 GCA_021802305.1 bacterium | reverse complement strand
CATCCTTCCCTTCATCGCGCCCATGTGGTAGGAGCGGGGAGATGTGCGAAATCTTGGGAAGAGCTAGACATATGCCGATTTTTATTACTGAGAAGAGGAGAAAGGTCACAGCAGGCAGCATTACGGGGAAGGGTAACGATTATGGCTGACCTTTTTGAAGCTATTATTGGAGCGATCTACCTCGATGGTGGGTTTTCTGTTGCTAGAGAATTTTTCTTGAGGCGTTTTGAAAAAAAAATAGTAGAACAATTCGATCGTCCGCAACGCAACTGGAAAGCAGAGCTACAAGATTATTCACAAAGAAAATTTCACAAACTTCCCATCTACAAAGTGCTCAAAGAGAGTGGTCCTGATCACAGCAAAGTGTTTCATGTTGCTGTAGAGCTTGAAAGTCAGATATTTGGAGAGGGGGCAGGGGGGTCGAAAAAGGAGGCTGAAACCATAGCTGCAGGAAACGCATTGCGGAAGTTGGGGATTTCGTGACAAAAATAAAGTCCATCTGGAGTTGTAAAGAGTGTGGTCATAAACAAGTAAAGTGGACGGGAAGTTGTAGTGCTTGCCAGCAGTGGAATACATTTGAAGAAGAAGAGCCTGAGCAGATAGAGCGCTTTGAAAAGCTACAGCCCAACCCTTCGCACCCTTTACGCGTAAAAGAGGTGCAATTTTCTCAGGTGCGGCGCACTTCGACAAAAATGGTGGAATGGGATCGCTTGTTGGGGGGAGGAATTGTTGCTGGTTCTTTAACACTCGTTGCCGGAGATCCTGGGATTGGTAAGTCAACGCTGCTTTTGCAATTGGCAGAAAATTTGGCAGCGCAAGGTCTTACGGTACTTTACGTTTCTGGTGAAGAATCCCTAGAGCAAACCTCGCTACGTGCTGCGCGGTTAGGAGCCAAAGACGATCATCTTTTTCTTTTGAGTGAGACTTTTTTTTCTCCTATTCAAGCGGCAATACGTCGTTTAAAACCACAAGTGTTGATTGTCGATTCCATCCAAATTTTGTATAAAGCAGAGCTTCCTTCTGCGCCTGGGTCTGTGAGTCAAGTGCGTGAACTTGCATTGGAATTCATGCACATGGCTAAGGGAAGTGGAATGAGTGTCTATCTCATTGGGCATGTCACAAAAAGTGGAGAGATTGCGGGACCTCGGGTACTGGAACATATGGTGGATGTTGTTCTTGAATTCGAAGGAGATCAACGGCAAGGATATCGACTTCTTCGTGCAGCAAAAAATCGCTTTGGGCCTACGGATGATATTGTACTCTTTCAAATGGGAAGCGCTGGCTTACAAGAAGTGCGCAATCCTTCGCTCATTTTTTTAGAAGAACGAAATAAAGAGCTTGCAGGGTCTGTGATCATTCCCACAGTCGAGGGAAGTCGTGCACTTCTCATTGAAGTACAAGCGCTCGTCGCGGCATCAGCTTTTGCAACATCTACGCGAAAATCTACGGGTCTTGATGGCAATCGACTTACTTTGTTGCTGGCTGTTTTAGAAAAACGCATGGGATATGCACTTCATCACAATGATGTGTTTGTTTCTGTTGCCGGAGGGTTAAAAATTGTGGAGCCTGCGGTGGATTTGGGGATATTGCTGGCGATCACGTCTTCTTTTTGCAATAAACCATTGGATGGAGATACCGTGGTCATGGGTGAGGTGGGATTAGGAGGAGAAGTGCGAAGCGTGACAAAAATGGAGCAACGTATACGCGAAGCCGTGCACATGGGATTTGCTCGCTGTGTGCTTCCCGAACGTTCGATTCAAGGTTTGCCCTCGGATCTTCGAAATAAAATTGAGCTCATACCTGTAGCTAGTGTAGAAAAAGCGATTGCGGAGCTTATCCCATGAAGATAGTCGTAGGTGGACGCGGATCTCATTTATCTCGTGCCCAAGTGAAAGAAGTAGAGCAAGAGCTGAAGCGCTTTCATCCGGAAATCTCCTTTTCTCCTATGTGGATTGAGACGCAAGGAGATCGCGATCTATCGACAGAACTAAGCTCCATGGAAAAGACACCCTTTTTTACAAAAGAGATCGATAACTATGTGATGGAGGGTGTTTGTCACGTGGGCATTCATTCTGCAAAGGATTTACCAGAGCCTCTTGCGGAAGGGCTTTGTGTCATAGCGCTAACGAAAGGAATTGATCCAGCAGATGTTCTTGTATTGCGGGATGGGGATTCCTTACAATCTCTTCCGATGCATGCGCGTATTGGTACTTCGAGTCCCAGGCGAGAAAAAGCAATCAGAGAACTGCGCTCTGATTTTGTTTGTGTACCTATTCGTGGAGAAATTGAAAGAAGACTTTTACTTCTCGATCGAGGAGACGTGGATGGAGTAGTGATGGCAGAGGCAGCGCTCATACGGCTTCGCTTAACCCATCGATCGCGCTTTCGACTCGCTGGGCCTGTTGCGGAAAACCAAGGGAAACTTGCTGTGGTTGCTCGCAGAGAAAATGAAGAAATGAGGCGGTATTTTGCATGCATCGACACGAGCGGTTAAGATCTGTTCTTTATTTAGGAACGGATCCCACATTTTTTCTTCGACAGGGTTGGGATTTCGATCGCTTTGTACATTATCCCGTGATCAAAGTTGTGCCTCGGCCATTAGGAGAAGTGCGCGAGGCGTTTATGGCATTGCCAACAGTCTCGCATCTACTCTTTACAAGCAAAAATGCAGTTGCTCCTTTTTTTGCCCACCTCCATGCACTTCAATTATCCATGGAAGGAAAAAGTCTCATTGCCTTGGGAGCATCCACTGCCTATCACCTGGAAAAACAGGGAAAAAAAGCAGACATTATCCCCGAAGAAGAGAGTCAAGAAGGACTCCTTGCTCACCTTTCTACCCTTGCCTTAGAAAGGGCCCACATCTTTTTGCCGCGATCGTCACTTTCAAGGCCTCTCCTTACTCAAGAGCTCAGTGCTCGCGCGATCCAAATGACAATATGTGATCTTTACGATACTTTGCCGCAAAAGTTAGAACCAGTTCCTCCTTTGCATTGGTTTGATACGATCATTTTTACAAGTCCATCTACTGTGGAGGCTTTTCTTGCGATTTTTGGTACCCTTCCTGAAGGAAAGCGGTTGCTTGCCCAAGGGCGGATGACGAGGGACAACTT
>JAKAAD010000012.1 GCA_021802305.1 bacterium | reverse complement strand
CATAGGCTGCCGATTCATATTGGTTCGTGCGACATCCAAGCGTTACAATTTTAAATGTTTTTTCCATTTCTCAATCAGGCAAGTATAGCAAAAGGGAGGAGAATTTTATAGCGTGCGCATATTGCGTTATCTGTTGAGACCCTTTTTAATAGTGCTCTCGCCTGCGAAAAAATCCCTTTTCGTACAGAGAGGTGTAACTGCCCTCTCCAACTATGAGATGATCATCCAAACGAATGGCCAATACCTCACTAGAGCGCAGAAGCGCTCTCGTAAGGCAGAGATCAGCGCGGGAGGGGGTAGGGTCTCCACTCACATGGTTGTGAGCCAAAATGAGACTGTGGGCTTTATGCTTTACTGCTGGATAAAAGACTTCTCGAGGATGGGTGAGAATCTGGGTAAGGGTGCCCACGGCTACAGATTCGCAATGGATCATTGTGCCTTTGACATCGCGAAGCAGTGTGAGCATGATTTCCTGCTTTGCCTGCCCGAGCACATCCTTGGCAAACTCATATGCCTGTGCAGCAGACTGCAATCGAGGGCGAGAGAGAGAGGCACCGTTTTTCCATCTTTGCGCAATTCCAAATACGGCTTTTAGCTGAATCGCCTTTGCCTTTCCAATTCCTTTGATCTCCATGAGCTCTGCTATGGATGCATCAAAGAGCAATTTTAAACTTCCAAAATGAGCAATGAGCTCTTTGGCAAGAGTAAGTACGGATTTCCCCGGAAGTCCGCTTCCTAAAATCACAGCTAAAAGTTCATACATGGGAAGCGCATCGGGCCCAAATTGCACAAGTCTTTCGCGAGGACGTTCTTGAGTGGGTAGAGTTTTTAAATGCATAACAGATCGTTTCTTACGAACTCTCATTCTGCACAAAGTTCGCAACCTTGTATTCTAAATGATGAGGGATTTCTACCTTTAGCAAAATATCATTTGCTTCATATTCACAAGAAATCACGCGACCTTGCCGCATGATTTCGCTCACCAATGCATAATGACTTTGCGGAATGCGAAGATCGACAATCTTTCTTAGAGCTGCAATCTGCTGCATCATCGCTTCTAAGAGTTCACCAAACCCCGTTCGTTGCAACGCAGATATCGCTACTGTTTTTGGATATTTGATGCGAAATCTTACAAGTATGCTTGGATGTGCACATTGATCGATTTTATTGAGAATCGTAATGACGGGATGTTTTTCTGCACCCAGCTCCTTGAGCACGCGTACTGCGGTGTCCGCTTGTCCTTCGGCATCTATGTGACTCACGTCAATGACGTGAAGCAACATTTGAGAAAAGAGCGCTTCTTCTAACGTACTTTTAAATGCCGCTATGAGTCCATGGGGAATTTTGCGAATGAACCCTACGGTATCCGTGAGCAAAATTTCTTGGCGATTGGGCAATCGAAACTTTCGCGTTGCTGTATCCAATGTAGCAAAAAGCTTGTCTTCCACGAGTACGTCCGCTTGGGTCAATGCTTTGAGCAATGTCGATTTTCCGGCATTGGTATATCCGACAATGGCAAAGGTGGGAATCTCTGTGCGCATGCGGCTCGACCGCTGGACTTGCCTTTGTGAAGCAATGTTCTCAATCTCTTTTTTAAGCACATCAATGCGCTTTTTCAGCGTTCGACGATCAATCTCGATTTGCGTTTCTCCCGCTCCTTTCAAATAGGCGCCTGCTCCTGAAGTACCCGTTTGCCTTGAAAGGTGTGGCCATAGCCTGCGCAGTCTGGGAAGTTGATACATCCATCGAGCGAGCTCGATTTGCAATTTTGCCTCTCTGGATTTTGCGCGCTGCGCAAAGACTTCCAAAATGAGTTCTGCTCGATCGATGACCGGGAATCGAAAAAACTTTTCTAGGTTGCGTTGTTGATGCGGAGCAATTTCTTCATCAAAAATCAAAAGTTCGGCATCGATGCCTCTTGCAAAACTTTGGATCTCTTCGAGCTTGCCCTGCCCAAGATATGTTCCCGCTTCTACTTTTTTGATTGCGCAGGCAATTTTTGCCTCGGTGCGCAATCCATATGTATCGCAAAGACGTTCTAGTTCATCTAAGGAAGCATCGCACGCTTTCTTGTCGTCGCTTCCGCGATACGTGCCAATCAGCAAGGCGCATTTGCCGGGAAGAATCTGAAAAGTTTGTGGATCCATCATTTTGGTATCTCTACAGTGAGCCCGTCATATGCTAAAAATATCGAAGGGGGAAGAACGCGTGCTGTTCTTTCATGTTCGATTTCGTGGGCAATATGCGTAAAATACGTTGCCTTTGCTTTCACTTTGCGAGCAAATTCTATGGCTTCATCGATGGTAAAATGCATCGGACTTGGATCGTGGCGCAGAGCACTGAGAACGAGAATGTCGACATTCTCTAAAAAAGTAAAGATCCCTTCCCCATATTCGCGAATGTCCGACACATATGCAAAACTGCCTATGCGGTATCCAGTCACCTTCATCTCTTTTTGATGATAGGTAAAAAATTGTATAGGGATATCTTCAAAAAGAAAGGTTCCTTCATCTCCTTCGTGTGGGAAAAAAGCAATTTGCGCTACCAGGCTCTTATCTTTGGCTTTTGGCATCCACAAGTAGTGGAATCGCTGTTGTAGTTCTCTCATCGTCTCTTTGGAGAGCACACATGGAATCGTCTTGTGATCCAGAAGGTAATAGGCGCGCAAGTCATCGATTCCCGCTACATGATCCGAATGGGCATGCGTGATCAACACCCCATGCAACGAAGTAATCTGATGGCGAAGTGCTTGTGTGCGAAAGTCTGGGCCCACATCGATGATCAGTCGTTTCGTTCCCAATGTGAGTAATCCTGAAGAGCGCAACCTCTGATCGCGAGGGTCTTTCGATGTACAGACGTGGCACGCACATCCTATCATAGGAATCCCCGTCGATGCCCCCGTCCCAAGAAATAAAAATTGCTTTTGCATATCTGTATTTATACCAATGTGATACAAAACTAGCTCGCATGGCTGAGCCCGACTTAACCAAGTGGTCTCATCTTCGAAGCGTACTTCGATTTTGGGTTGTCCTTCTTCCGTCTGATCAGCAGCAGGGGATTTTCTTTAGGAATCATGTGCATCTTTGCCTTTGAGCAACTAGTTCTTCAATGAAGTGATTCACATCGTGAGAAGTAGAAAAAATTTCTATGAAACAAATCTACCTGCATTGTTTTCGGACGCTTTGAATAGTGCTGAATTACTCTCACCGCAGGCGAGTGCAACATCCGAAAGATCCCATTTGTTCTCACACAAGTCACCTATATTTAATTGCTTTTTAAGTGTTTCGCACAAAAGATGCGAATCTTCCTCTGTCTTGCAAATTTCGGGATTGAAAAGTTCAAATGCATAAGCCTTAGCAATATGTTTTTGAGCTCGTTCCCATCCCGCTGACCACAAGCACCGCCCTAGATTGATGATTTTCGTATTGGAGAATGATATTTTATAAGATTGTTCCCGGTACCACATTAATCTATTCCAATCCATAAAGTTTTCAGAAATTGATTCTACCCTTTGTTTTTCTGTAGATGAATCGTGAATTTGCATAGGAATCATCATGATTCTAGTCTCACTGTTCTTTTTCCCGGGCCAGTTGCTCTCATCAATAGATTCTTTGATAAAGCGGTCCCTCTGTTCTGTTGTTATGCTGCCTGTGAAAGATCTTATGCGAAGAAATGGGCAATCCTCTTTAGGTTTTTGTGCTTTGTTTGAAGAAAGGGAAGGAAAGAGAAAGATCATCTCCGCATAGCCCGGCATGGAATGATTCTGAACAAAGTCATTCATTAACTTTTTCACCTTTTTTAAAGAGCTCACACCATTTTTTGACAAATATTCCCATATGCCTGTTCCAGGTGCTTGTTTCTCTACTTCAGCAGCTATAGCGGGGAATCGATTTCTCAAAAAACTATCGCAAGTAAAGACTTCGCGCCATTGCTTATTCACACGAATATACTTCTGTAGTGTTTCAAAATCGAGAGTGTGTCCTATCTCATTGGCCAAGAGACCAATCAAATACTTATCATTAAGATTTATAGACATAACAAAACCTCCAGAATCATTTAATAGGCTCACAGTATGCACACAAATGCATTTAAAATGTGGAAATTTAGCAAAGAGCCGCCACCGCAGTAGGACAACTGGATGAACACGCGTTTCGGATAGGGTGCGCTATCAAGCTTTCGTGGACAAATGCCTCTTTGCTAAGAGCGCGTGATAGAGTAGTCCTCGAGATCCTAATGCAGTGACCACCCATGTCTTTGCATTGAGTTGTACAACTAAAGGCAAATAGTTCCCACGACGAACAACGCGCACTCCTGCTTGACAATCTGAAATGACAAATTCTTGCACAGCAGGAAAAAAGAGAGAAATTTGAGGGACTAAGAGAGAGGTTGCGCATTCGATATCCGCTTGAAAGGAATCTATGTGTTCATAAGTCGAGCCGACAACGCATTGATGGGGATCTTCCGCGATCGCAACGTACCCTTTGGATACTACGCTTTTTTCCGGTATTTTCGTTCCCAAACAGTGGAGAATCTGTCCTTTCACCAATTGAATGGGAAGATGAGCGCATTCTGGGAACTTGCATATCCCTGCGCCTACAGCAAGAATAATGGTATCAAATGATTCGAGCTCGCGTAATGTTTGGATGGTTTGACTGATGATGTTAGCACCGCGTTGCGCGATCGCTTTTTTCAAGCCTTTGAGATAGAGCGAAGAAAATACAGTGGCCGCGGAGGGAATCCAGAATGCATCAGTTTCTATCTGCTCAACATCGTGAAATACCTTTGCATGTTCTTGCATGCGCGCTCTTTGTGCATCATTTTGCACTCTCCGCAACACTCCTTCGCGATACACAGGTCTGCCTATCGCTTCTTCTGCAACGCGAAAAAGTGCTCGCGAGTGCTCCATTCCTTCTGTTGCCCACTTGCTTCTTAGGCAATGCTCCCCGGGATAAGGATGCATAAGTCCTCCGGCAATAGAAGAGGCACAGGGTTCTTCTCCATCGAATAAGGTGACAGTACATTCTTTGGTTTGAAGACATTCCCAAGCCATAGCAAGCCCGGCAAATCCTGCTCCGACAACAGCGATATTATTTTCTTTTTTGATAAAGATATTTTGGACGGACAATGTGCGTACCCCTACCTCCTCGCGCTTCTAATCGTTCATAGACGATCTGACTGCTGATTCCCACGCAGCGGGCAAGACCGAATAGGTTCGTATAATACAGGGGATAGCCAAATCCTGCAGCAGTAAGCATTGTCCCGGAAATCCCATCCACATTGGGATAGGGACTAGACACTTTGGGGTTTTCCAAAAGCACTTTTGGGCCAACTGTTCGGAGTAAAAGAGCAATTTTGACCAGAGGATGTTCCGGATATTGCGTCTTTACATAGTCATAAAGAATCGATGCACGAGGATCTTCCACGCGAAGTACTGCGTGTCCAAACCCATAGAGAAGCTTCCCCTCTTTCAGGCGGAGGCGTAACAAATTTTCCAGAAGTTCTGGTGTTGCTCGTTCTCCTAATTCACTTAAAACCGATTGGACAAATTCCAGGCACTCTTGATTTGCCCGTCCATGTTTGGGTCCTGCAAGTGCACACATGGCTGCAGCAAGGGATCCGTAGAGATCTTCGAGGCTAGAAGCAACAGCTTTTCCTACAAAAGCAGATAGATTTCCTCCTCCGTGGTCATAATGCAAAATATTGAATAAGCGAAATGCTTCCGTGATTCGGAAAAGATCTTTGTTTGGAACATTGAGCATATAGGCGAAATTTTCCATATACCCCAATTCACGCACGGGCTCAGGCGTATTGCCCCATCCTGCATGGTGATTGATCACTAACGCAGAAAGATGCGGTAGCTTTGCAATCACGCGTAGGCAATCTTCCCTATACTCTTGTGCAGATTCAAAGGCTCCTAAAAGGAGAAGCGCACAAGCAAGGAGATGGATCGGATGGCCTGCTTTAGGTAGATTCAAAATGGCTTGCACCGTTTCGGATGAGAGCTTCTCTCTCTCTTTCAATGCACGTTGAAATCCCAATATCTCTTTTTCCGTTCCCTCTTTTCCAGAATACAACAAGTAAATCACGCGGATGGGTTCCCAACGACTCAATTCATCAATGGGTATATCACAATAAAAGAGTCCTTTTTGTGCATCGACATAGGAAGTCACGCAATGCCCTACGGGAAAACCTCGGAGCCCTGTATCCAAATTTTCCTTTTTGATCTCAAATAAGATGTCATCCTTTGCCATCGAAAATTCTATACCCCTTGCACAGCAGCTTTTTCTTCTAGCAGCTCTCTTTCTGTCTCTTGAATTCCTCGTTGCAAAAAATCGTCCCACTCAAGACCAGAAACGATTTCCACCTCTCCATTGCCCTTCGAGCGGCAAGGAAATGAAAAAATGATTCCCTCTTTCACCCCATAGGGATTTCCATTCGAAAGCATCCCCACAGAAAACCAATCTGCAGGAGATGTAGGAACCATAAGTGATCGGATGCTATCAATGGTAGCCGAGGCTGCAGATGCAGCAGAAGACTTTCCACGCGCTTTGATGACGGCAGCCCCTCTTTGCTGCACTTCTGTGACGAATTCTCGTTCTAGCCAGGCGCGATCGCGAATCACTTCGGTAACAGGAACTCCACGAATATGCGCATGGAGAAAATCAGGCACCATTGTCGAGGAGTGATTGCCCCAAATCGCAATCCTGGAAATATCGCTCACCGGAACCTTCGCTTTCTGTGCAAGTGCATGAGCAGCGCGATTTGCATCGAGTCGCGTCATGGCAAAAAAGCGCTTCTTGTTCAGCTGCGGCGCGTGGTGCATTGCAATCAAACAATTGGTGTTACAGGGATTTCCTACGACAAAGATGATTGCATCGCGTTTTGCCTTTGCGTTCAATGCCTCTCCCTGTTCGCGAAAAATGCTCGCATTTTCTTTGAGCAGATCCTTTCGTTCCATCCCCGGGCCTCGTGGTTTCGCACCAACGAGCAGTGCTATATCTACATCGTTAAATATTTTTTGGGGATCAGAACCAAATACAATTTCTTTTACTAAGGGAAAGGCACAATCTTCTAACTCCATGACGACCCCCTGAAGAGAAGGAAGAGCCGGAGGAATTTCTAAGAGATGGAGCGCTATCGGCTGTTCTTTTCCTAGCATCTCTCCAGAAGCAATGCGAAAAAGAAGGTTATATGCAATCTGTCCCCCTGCGCCCGTGATCGCTATTTTCTTAATGGAAACGCCCATAACCCCATACTAATAAGAACAATTATTTTTTTCTTTTATAAAAAATAGAAAAAATTTATCATAACGGAGAAATTATGGCGGTTTTTTTCAGTATTCTTCTCTATGCCATTTGGTCCAGCGTATTCCCCTTAGGGAAGTGGACCTTGCAATTTGGCTCTCCTCTGTTTCTCACGGGAGTGCGCGCTTTACTATCGGGGATCCTTCTTCTCGCATTCCTTGCGCTTTTTCGCAAAAAAGCGCTCGTTCTCAAATGGAAACACGCTTTTCCCCTTGCTGCACTTGCCTTTTTTAGCGTCTATCTTACAAATGCGCTTGAGTTTTGGGGCCTTCAGCATCTCTCCGCAGCCAAAACGTGTTTCATCTATAGTCTATCTCCTTTCTTTGCTGCGCTCTTTTCCTACCTTCATTTCCGAGAGAAAATGACCTGGGAAAAATGGTTAGGACTTTGCTTAGGATTTGCCGGGATGCTCCCCATCCTCATCCAGCAAACGGGATCTGAAGAACTCTTTCAGGCGTACGGTTTCTTTTCTTGGCCAACTCTATCTGTCATAGGAGCCGCGCTCGTTTCCGTATATGGGTGGATACTTTTGCGATTGATCGTCAAAGGCAATGCTCTACCTCCTTCTCTAACTACAGCCATGAGCATGGTATTTGGAGGCACCTTTGCTCTCCTGCACTCCTACCTCTTTGAATCTTGGCACCCTCTACCTGTAGGAAAAGGAGAACTCTATCATTTTGCGCAGGGAACCCTCGGTCTCATGATCATCTCAAATCTCCTTTGCTATACTTTTTATGGAATGCTTTTAAAACGATTTACCGCGACATTTCTTTCTTTGATGGGTCTACTCAGTCCTATTTTTGCATCGCTTTATAGCTGGTTCTTCCTGAACGAATCCATTTCTCCTCTCATGTTCGCATCTACGGGTATCGTTCTTTTCGGTCTCTGGATTGTTCATCGTGCAGAACTCAAGCAAGGATATACGCGTACTTCGTAACCTCTTTTTTCTTCTCTTCTGCTGTTTCGGCAGTACTTGCCTCTATACACAGGATGCTTTTCTCGATCGCGTTCCCGTAAACGCTTTTGGTCTCACTCTTTCCGGGGGCTTTCTCAAATGGTATGCTGAAAGGGAGGCCCCTTCTAAAACATCCTCCTGGGATTCTGGGTTTCGCGTGGGTCTAGGCTTTGAGTCGCAAAATATTTGGGATCTAGAAGCACTCTATTCCCAGTTTCGTACTACGGGAAGATGGCGACTCAAATACAATACGCTGGATCTTGCATGCCATTGGCTTCGATATCCTACTCCTTATTTTGCGTTCCAACCCTATCTCGGGCTAAGGGGTGCTTTTATCAAACAGCGCCTTTCTCCTTATCGCGAGGAGCACCTGCGCGCTGGAGGACTATTATTTGGCACAGATTTTGAAGTGCGCCTTTGGAGATCTATCGCTCTTTTTTCTTCGTTTTGGGGAAGCGCCCTCTTGGGCAATAAAGATGTGGAAAGCTTGAGCGCACAAGGAGGGCTCAAAGGGATTTTTCCCCTCTACCTTCGCGAATCCGTACTCTCCTTCACGCTTGCGTATGAGTATACGAGATGGATACATCTCCATGCTCTTACCCTGCAGGGGATTTCCCTTCTTTTACGAGCAGATTTTTAACAAGATGCGGTTACCTAGATTTGAACTAGGGACCTCGACATTATCAGTGTCGCGCTCTAACCAGCTGAGCTATAACCGCGTAAATGGAGGTTAGGAGACTCGAACTCCTGACCCTCTGAATGCAAATCAGATGCTCTACCAACTGAGCTAAACCCCCCAAGATTCTTCCAAACTTCGAAAAGAAAAAATAATATATCGCGAAAAAGAGTTTCTCACAATGGTAATGCTTTACGCCTTTGTGCTCAATATCTAGGCCACGGCTAACGCATTAAAATTCCAAAATGAATGGTAGTTGTAACTAAGACTTCCTCGATTTTGGAGATGACTTTGGCCGATTTTTGATTCTTTTCCCCGCAAAAGAATCGAAAACTTGGTTCCAAAGAACCTCAAAATTGACAAAAGCTTCATGATGCAAGAAGTCTAATAGATCAGTCGCTCCCATGCCCCATAGCGTTCTTTTATAGATCCTTTGGGGAAAGCAAGAGCGATTAAAATAATACCCAAAATGACGTGCAAGGCAATGGATGCGCCAAATACCGCACTCACGACCATGCACTCTACCCCAAAAAGCACATTGAGATATCGAAATGAACGAAAGACTTCTGCTGAAGAAATGATCGATGTAGAGATAATCAAAGGGCCTACGATGTAGTTGCTCACCGCCATGAAAGGATTGATCGTAGTAATGGCAGGGCTTATCATGAGCCAAACACCAATGCCAACAGAGAGAACGAGGTTCCAAAGTAAACTCATTCCTTGTGCAAAACGATGGGAACTCACATGCTCCTCTCCATCGTTTCCTCCCCTCCAAAAGGTTTTCCATAAAGATTCACCCCGTGCTTTGCATTGCCCTAAAAATTGGAGCACAGCGGCAAATTCAGCAGCGGTAAGCACAATCATGAAAAGCATGCACGCAGCAGTAAATAAGCACCAACTGCACCACGCGCCCACGATGACCGGCTGCAAAATGATGAGGAAAATGCTCACCATTCCAACGGGAATAATCAAAAAAGCAAAAGAAAATACGAGCCAGGGCATGCGCATCCATCGCGTTTGCCCTCCTTGCCAACCTAAAAGAAACTCCAAAGTGTACGCAAAGGCCCCTAAACCTGCATCTGATACGGGAATATGACGGGAGACAATCGATGTGATTACGTGCAGAGTCCCCTCCGGGAAGAAAGGATCATAGACAGCTGCAATGTACCCTAATTGATAGGCCGCCATATACCGAGAAAAAGACCAACACAAGAACGCAAGGCTCGCCGTAGCGATGCGATGTGGCCAGGCAGAAGGATTGTACGACCATCCTTTAGGAGCTATGGAGCGCTCCGAAAGCTTTTCTTGTTGGACAAACCAAAAGGCAAAAATAATAGCGAGTGCTCCTATGAAAATATCGTTGAGGTAGACGCTGGCATCGTGCGCCCACAACGCAAGCGGTGCAAATTCTATCCATATTCCCACAATGGCAATCCACCAGCGCAAATAGGGCCATTTCATGGAAAAAATCCCTAAAAGAAAGAGCGCAAGCCCCGTGAAAATTTCGTTGTAAAAAGAGGGATGATCCAAAACAACAAAGGTCAGTGCAAAGGCAATCTGCCAGGCACCTAAAATAAGGGTCAAACAAGCAACGCGAAAGTTGATCTTACTCATTCACCCAATTTCTTGTGCGCTCTCAGCTTATTTTCGTCATACCACATTACGGGATCTTCTTTTAATTCCTGTGCCCATGCGGGGATGGCCTTGTCTACACTATGGTGAGGTTTCCATCCTAACAGTCGTTCTGCTCGTGAAACGTCCAACTCGTAGTGATCATCGGAAATATCGATCATCCAGGGCTTGATGAAACTTTCTCTACACAGAAGGTGTTCCATGCACCATGTACCCATCTTAGCAACCCATTTCGGAAGGCTCCAAGTTTTCCACTCTTTGCCATAAATGGCTTTTTGCATCATGCGCTGCAATTCATCGTAGCTACATGTTTTGTCTTCTCCAATGAGCAGAACGAGTTCCTTTGGAAGCTCTCGTCTCTTTTCTACACATAGCCAAAATGCTTCGACAACATCGTCCATATGAATGTACGAAGCACCATGAGTGATATCCCCAGCAAAGAGATGCGCCTCCAATTGATTTTCAAAGATGCGCTGCATTTGATGAGAAAGCGGGATCGAATGACATCGATCGTCATACACTCCAGCGATTCTTTGTATCACAACGGGAATCTCTCCATGTTTTTCGCGAATGAGCTCTTCTGTGCGCACCTTGGATCGTGGATATCCCCATGTAGGAAGGAGGGGGGAATCTTCATTGATTTTCGATCCAGGAGCACATGGTTTATGCACAAGCATTGTCGAAGAAAAGATAAACTGTTCGACGTGAAATTCTTGCAATCCCTCTAACAATCGTTCTGTGCCTTTTACGGTAATGCGTTCGTAATTTTCACTCTCCTTTTGCGCAAAGCTATAATACGCAGCAAGGTGGATCACTGCCGCAAGTCGATCCCCGTAGGTTTTTTTTACGTGATGCAAACCTTGTTTCACGCTTTCGTTAGAAGCGATGTCCACTGCTACAAATTCAATGGATGGCAAATTTCCTACGAGATATACGTCAAAGCCTACGATTTGATACTTCTCAGAAAATCTTTCGGCGACTTTAAACCCAATTCTGCCACTGCACCCCGTAATTAAAATTACATCTTTCATATAGGTTTGACTGTAGCGAAAAGTAGATATTTTGCAATGATCGCAACTGTGAAATCGCGTCTCTTTTTCGGGGCAAGTGTATCGGCTCCATGGCAGACAGATCTTCCTCAAGGAAGAATCATCTCTGCACAAATGCGCCATATGACATTGCTCTTTTTGGGGGAACAGGATGTGGAAACCATGCTTTCTTTTACATCCAATCTCCCTAGGCTCATGACAACTCTTGCCCCCTGTGGTTTCGCAAATCATTTACTCTTTTTTCCGGAACACGACCCGCGCGTCGTTGCATGCAACGCAAACTGGTTAGAAGGAGGTGATGCTGTGATGCAATTCCAAAGAGACCTAGAAAAGACCTTCGTCGACAAAGGCATTGTACTGCAGAGCGCACGGCCCTTTGTTCCGCACATCACGATCGCGCGACAACCTTTTGATGCATCTCTCTGGTTAGAACAATTTGCCCCTATGCCTTTTTTTCTTACCGGCATTCACCTCTACGAAAGCAGGGGAAATTTAGAGTATCGATCCCTCTGGGAAAGCGCACTCCATCCTCCCTTTGTGGAAATCGCTCATACAGCCGATATTGCCTTTAAAATCTACGGGGAAACCTATGCGCAGCTTCATCGCCATGCAGAGCTCGCATTAGCTTTTTTATTTCCTCCTTTCGCCTCTCGTTTTTCTTCTCAATTGCAAAATTCCATCGATGAAATGATTATGGCCTTAAATGACCTCATTGCGCTCCTCGATGCCGAAATGGGCATACCGCTAAAAGCAGTGAGTTTTCATACAAAGCTTGAAAAATCTGAACACCTGCTTTCTTGGGAAATGATCATCGATGTCTAATCTACAGAAAATAGGCCCGGCCACATATCTCATGCCAAAAGAAGGTGGCATGCGCGTTCCTGGCCTCATCATTGCTCCGGATGAATTTTTGCAAGACGAAGAACTGGAACACCCCTTGCAACAACTGCGCAACGTCGCTCATCTTCCGGGAATTGTGGGATATAGCATTGCAATGCCGGATATTCATTGGGGCTACGGGTTCCCCATTGGAGGTGTAGCTGCAACAGATGCGAGCACTGGAGTGATCAGTCCGGGTGGCGTAGGGTATGACATCAATTGCGGCGTTCGCTTAGCACTGGTCCCTATTCCTTTTTCACAGATCCATGACACTGCCAAAGAGGCACTGCTCGCTAAAATTTTTGAGCTCGTTCCTTCTGGCATAGGACGTGGGCAAAGCAAAACGCGAGACTTGAGTGAACGCGACTATGATGCACTCTTGGTGCAAGGTGCGCGTTGGTCCATCGAACGTGGATTTGGATTTCCTGAAGATCTAGAACATATGGAAAGTCATGGATGCATCCCTGGTGCACATCCTGAAGCGATCTCCTCGCGTGCAAAAGAACGCGGCAAGAATCAATTAGGAAGCATTGGCTCAGGAAATCATTTTGTGGAAATAGGAGCCGTACAAAAACTCTTTCGCGAAGAGATTGCAAACGCTTGGGGGATAGAGCTTCATCAAACTTATATTCTCATTCACTCTGGATCGCGAGGATTTGGGCATCAGGTATGTCAGGATGCTCTGAACACTTTCATCCGCAAATGCTACAACCAAGATCTGCCCGATCAACAACTCGTTGCTGCCCCTATCTCTTCTCCTGAGGGAAAGGCATATTTTGCCGCCATGGCGGGAGCTGCCAATTTTGCTTTTAATAATCGCCAGCAAATCTTGCACGAAGTGCGAAAGGCTTTCAAAGAAGTGCTCCATATTTCTCCTATATCCATTCGTCTCTTATACGATGTCTGTCACAACATTGCAAAATTTGAAGAATATGACATCGACGGCCAAAGAAAACGCCTCTGTGTTCATAGGAAAGGAGCAACGCGCGCTTTTGGCAAAGGAGCCGAAGAACTTTCTCCCTTATTTCGCGAAACGGGTCAACCCGTTCTTGTTCCGGGAGATATGCTTCGCGCAAGTTATCTCATGGTTGGCCTTGGAAATGAACGCACGTGGTGTAGTTCTTGCCATGGAGCCGGCCGTGCCAGAAGTCGAGTTCAATCAATGGCTGCTTGGAGAGGACAAAATCCTGTCGAATACATGGCAGGTCATGGTGTTTATGTCATGGCAACTTCACAACGCACCATTGCAGAGGAGATGCCTGATGCGTACAAAGATGTTGATATCGTCGTACGCGCTTGCAAAGACGCCGGTCTTGCAGATCCCATCGTTCGCCTACAGCCCCATCTTGTTGTAAAGGGATAGAGGTGATTCAAATTCCTCGTTCCCTTTCAATCCCTAGATCCATCGATTTTTCCTAATACTCAACGACAGCAGCGGTTTTTTGTTTAAACTGTTTTCCTAGAGAAAGCACAGAAAGAACCCAAATGCCAAGAACGGCGAACAAAATCATTGCAATGTAGGGAGCTGCTGAGGAGAGCGCCCCGCATGCGATAATCAATCCTTGATAGAGAAGCGAAGATCCCGATTTTCCCACTCCTGATCCCAATCCATCGATTGCAGCTTTTCCACGTAGTCTCGATTCTGGATCTAACGGCAAGAATGCAAGTTCTTTGGAAGCATCGAATACCGAATATTTACATGCTTTGCTCAAACAATTTTGCAGAGAGCCTGAAAACACCGAAAGAGCGACAGGAGTGAGTCCCAATACACCTGCAATCCAAGAAGATGCCGCTCCTTTCCCGAAGAAAAAGAAGAAGAAACTTGCTCCCATGGCGATCATAATGAGAGGTGTTATGAGTGCGGTTGCCGTCCATCCCCACCTACGGACAATGTAAGAGAAAAGAACTCCTCCGATTGTTCCAAAAATACCAATTCCCACCGTCACGCCATTCATGTGCGCAAGCAAATGATTGGGGTCTGTAAAAAATCGCTTTAGTTGTTCTTTCCACAAAACATCGGTCAAATTGATGCAAATATTGAATCCAAGGACTATGAGAGTCAGCGGAATGAGATAAGGAGAACGCAATATGTACCGAACGCTTTCTCTCAAGGAGAGTTTCCGTTTTTCTTGAGGATTTACGGGCGCTACTTCTTGAGCAATCAACCCCGTCCGATGCATCCGGTAATAAAGCCCCATCGCCGCTATCCCACAAAGGCAAACAATGATGACAAGTTGCGAGATGGTTTGTTGCCAAGGATCTATGAATTTGTCTAGAAATGGGATCTCTATCGCATGGCTGAAGACAAGGGCAAATCCTCCTCCTAAAATAGGAGCGATATTGGAACCAATATTTAAAATCCCATACGTTCTCTTTGCTTCTCCTACTTCCGTAATATCATTTGCAAAGCCCCAAAAAAGAACAGAGAGTACGAGAACAGACCAGAGTTCCGCGAGAATATAAAACGAGGTAATCGTCCAATTGCAGAAGAGCGCTATTAATCCTCCAAATCCCTGGGGCAACATCGCATGCAGAACATTCCCTGTTTGATTGAAATGCAACACTTCGCGATGGGGATAGAGAACGAACGCAAAGAGCAGGAAATAGGCAAGAAATGATGAAATGACGATGTAAAAGACTTTTTCGCGCCCAAAACGCCTTCGCAAGCGCGTAAATAGCCACGTTGCTCCAAA
>JAKAAD010000011.1 GCA_021802305.1 bacterium | reverse complement strand
TCTATCTTCTCATAATAAAAGTCTTGTAAAAAAAGTATGGCAGTACATTCGTACGCATAAATGCCAAGATCAAAAAAATCGTCGCATGATCAATGCAGATGAAAAACTCAAAAAAGTATTTGGCAACAAAAAATCTGTGAACATGTTTGAAATGATTAAGCTCATCAGCAAGCATATTTCGTAATTTCACTGTAGAGCTCGTGTAGCTACTCTATACGAGCTCTCTTTTCTCGATGTGAACTCTTATATACACAAATGAACTCAAAAGTTTCTTTTTAGCTATGTCGGATAGCCACTGCATTTGAATTCGTTTGCTGCTTCCACATAGACGCCTCCTCGCCAAATTCCCAATTTTTGAATTCATTTGTGTATACGTACAAGCTTACAATCGCGTACGACGGAACGGATTATGCAGGCTGGCAAGTACAAAAAAATGCTCTGAGCATTCAAGAGCAGATCCAAAATGTTCTTTCCACAATCCTTCGCGTACCCACAAAAATATATGGAGCTGGTCGCACAGATAGCGGTGTGCATGCATTAGGCCAATGCGCCCATTTCGTCCATCATACAACTCTTCCCTGCAAAAAAATTCTTCTCTCTCTCAACGGCCTTTTACCCTCTTCCATTCGCATTGTAGACATGGTCGAAGTTCCTTCCGATTTTCACGCGAGATTTAGTGCCCTGCGAAAGGTGTACCACTACCATTTACACTGTCAAAATCCACCAGATTTGTTCCAAGCTCGCTATGCATACGTGCTTCCTTTTACCATCAACATTCCACTTCTCGTGCAGGCTGCGCAAGTATTTGTCGGAACGCATGATTTTTCCTCCTTTACCAATCGTGGAGGAAATAATAAATCTTTTGTGCGTACGATCTATCGAATCGATGTCGTTCCAGAACCGGGCGGCTTTCGCCTGGAATACGAAGGAAATGGTTTTCTTTACCAGATGGTGCGCAATATCACGGGAGTGCTGCTAGACGTTTGCCGAGGGAAAATGAACCTATCGGACATTGCCGTGCTTTTTGCAGCTAGAGATCGAAGAAAGGTAGGAATGGCTGCGCCCCCACATGCACTTTTCTTATGCGAAATCATGTATCAAAAAATAGATGCAAAGGATTCCACATGCTGCACATGGGGATGAGGATACTCGGATGCTTGCATCTGTCGTTTGGGGCAAATCCATACTGCATGGATGCCCGCATGCACTAAGGCTTGCACGCCTTTCACACTATCTTCAAACCCGATGGCGCTATTGGGCACGCATCCTAATTGCGCAAGTGCTTTTTGGTATCCATCGGGCGCAGGTTTTGGCCGAAGATACTCTTCTCTTGTAATCCACAGAGGAATGCTCTGCAATATCGGATATGCTTTCTTGACGAGCTCGACATGAGAGCGAACGGAATTCGTCACTACGCAACGAAGCCTTCCCTCTTGCTCCAACCGATCTAAAAACGCGTGTACCCCTGGCATGAGTCGAGGCGGTTTTTCCTGTAATAACTCCTCGTAAATTGCTTGTTTGCGTTTCACGAGAAGCATCCCCTCTTCCCCTACAATCTGTGGAAATTCTTTTTCTAAAGCGCGAAGCGCACCTGAAGATTGGCTATGTGCATGCCGAAGATAGGTGTCAAAATCCCAATCCCAAGCAAGACCCCACATGGCCGTAGCTTTAGAAAAGGCTTCGTAATGCAAAGGCTCTGTATCTACAAGAAGGCCATCAAAATCAAAACAAAAGCAAGAAAACCGCTGCCACATAAAAATTGCCGATGACTGGAATCGAACCAGCACCCTATTGCTAGGAGTAGATTTTGAGTCTACCGCGTCTGCCTGTTCCGCCACATCGGCATGCGAACATGTATACCAGATGATCAGTAGATAGTCATGTCAAAAATATTACGAGCACTTGATACAAGCTGGCATAGCCAAAAACTTCCACTTTTGCATCCGTTCCGAGATCAAACAAACGGACGCGACCAACACCACAAATCCAAAGTATAAAAAATAAAAGTTCATGATGAAGTAACCCAAACACCTAAAAAATACTTCTGCAACATTTGTGACTCTCTCCCATTGGCGGTTCCCTGGATTCTTGTAAATGTCAATCCTCACCAACTTGAATGTGGAAGCTGCGCGGTTTTGCATGAGGATCGTGGGCCATGAATTTGCGAAAATAGCGGTAGCATATTGGATCAACGATAGAACTTTTGTAAAGAAACCGATACTGGAGAAATCATCTATGCAATTGTTGTTTACCTTGAGCCAATATAATTGTGGTAAGCCTAGCAATTCTATGGGAAATTTCTTCAGTTTATTATATGCAAGATTTATGTACTCAAGATTTTTGAGTTGCAACAATTCTATGGGATTTTTTTCAAGTTCATTGGAAGAAAGACTTAAGGACCTGAGATTCGCGAATTGCAAGAGTTCTTTTGGGACAAATACTAATTTTTTAGGAAATGGGTGATGATTAATATCGGACACTATACTTAATGCTTTATTGCCTTGTAACCAAACAGAATATTCTTGTTCGATCGCTTCTCGGGTTTTGCCTGTAAATGCATTGCGATGAATCCCTGTATGCATCACTGCCCAGTGAATCGTGATCCAAAAAGAGATCAACACCTCTTTAGGTGTAGGGCGCAAGGTTTTAATGATTGTATCCCATACTTTGCAAACGAGTGCTGCGTTCTGCAAATCCTTCTGTGGAAGAGCCGCGAATATGTAGTGCTGCCAGATTTCAGGTGCTATTCCCAGCAAATTCGGTGAGGTTGCAGATACTGATGACACACTCATACACTTCCGCTATTTACTTTCAGAGGTTGAATCATTTTTTTGCATTACATATTTCGCCAACAGTGACGGCAAATCTTTCTCAATAGGCTTGCTTAGCTTTTGTGTCTTAGGATCCGCATAGCAAAATTGCACTTTGTCGTGCTCTACTTCTATTTGAGCAATGTAGGGAAATGGAGGGCGCTCTACGTTGGCATCCCAAAAGGCTAGGCGCACAAAAAACCAGCGAGATGCAAATGGATGATTGGCAAAGTCATATTCTTCCTTATGCTCGGGGGAATTCTTGAAAGTCGTTTCTAACCAATTCTCTTCCCGAGATTTGTTTTGGATGACTTGTTCGATAAAATCCGCAACGACCTGGGCAATCAATTTTTCTCCCTCTTCCAAGGTAAGCTGTTGGTCAGATGTAAAGCGCAGTCCCCTTTGCCGGTAATGGCCGTTACCCGACGTTGCGAGCAAGCAGTGGATATGGTTCCTCTCTGCTACTTCTTCTCCTATTTTCAACATTTCGTCATTTTCATTCATTAGCGCTACTCTTGATGAGAGCGGAACGTATAAAGAGAGGCTGATGAGAGCAATGATCAATGCACGCATGCGTTTTCTTCCTGTTTGAGCACTTCTTTGTCCCTTGCTATCATTTTCTTAATATGGTCGGGATCACGAAAATCATATCTATCCCATCTTTCTGTTTGTGCTGCGGCAAAAGCCAGCGCACGATCATGGGCTAGCCTTTCTGTTGTTGGAAATGATTCAACCATATTCCATCGTATATGTTGACCTTGTTGCTTGGTATAGGTCACCAGGTTCCTCCATAAAGAGATGCAATAGAGGTTATCAGGATCTACCTCTTTCCCGTTGGGCTTCTCGATAAATACGGTAATTTCTAGATTTTCTGCAGTAAAGGGGTAGACATGAAGGTAGGGCCTTAACTCCTTATCAGCATTGATGTTCTCCAAGTATAGGTCCACAATGTATACCATGAGCTCTCTTGCACTCCGCACGTCCAATTCTTCTTTTTGCCGATACATAAAACTGACGGAGAGCTTTCTCACGTCATGCGGCATGCTTCCACCAGTTCCCATGCACAACAGTTGCTTTTCCCTGCGGATTTGTTCAATAGTTTGATGAGTAATTTTGTAAGCCATCCGTTCATAGTTTGCGGGATTGTTGTCATCATCGGTGATGAGTTTAGAACAAAACAGCGCACAAGGAATCAGCAGGAAATAGATGAGTCTATTGTGGATCATGCGCATCCTCTAATTTTTTCATCTTTATGCCTTCTTCCATTTTAGTGGCATGGTAGCTAGGACTTAGCCACGCATGGTCTGGCAAAATTGCCCACCGAGGCCGCTTTGCTTCAATCCATCGGATCTCCTTCTTATTGGGATCGTTCCTGGTCATCCATTTGCTGATGTGATCTTCCGTACTTATGTAGTTGCTAGAATCCTTGCAGATCTTGTTTGGAACCACGATCGCTCCTCCATACGCGTGTACGACAATGTGCTCTTGGATCCACTTTTGCGATTCTTGCGAAGGAGAGAACTGAATAGCATTATAGACGACCAACGCTCCCTCGCTAAAACAGTTTACCCATACGATCCCTTGATACTCGCTCTTTCTAAGGGATTCCCAATGTGCAATCAGCTTTTGAGAGGAAGAGGAAGTGTATCCGTGCACTTCTTTGCGTACGCGGTATAGATCCGCAGCAAAGCGGCATGTTGCATTATAGATCCCATGCACTTTAGCCCCTTCAAGATAAAGATTACTAAATGCTTGCGCTCCTCCTAAAACGATGTTTTTATACCCCACATAGGCAAGGTCTGACTGGATTTGATGAAAAGCAACTTCTAGAGCGCGTAGTGCTGGCGTGGGAGGTCCTCTCCAGCGCTCCACTAAGCGACCTAATCGCCCAGAGAGAGCCCTTTCGCCTTGTGGTAATCGCCATGTCGAAAGGAAGGCGGCAGTGCTTCCCCAAGCGATAGCTTGGCTGAGAATCGATGGAGAAGAGCGAGAGTACGCTTTGTATAGATTCCGCGATGCTAGCACAAAAAAACTTCCCTTCACAAAAAGCTCACCTACTTTTTTCGAAAATCCGTGAGGGATAACGGGGAGAAATGCCCCCACACTATTAGAAGATCCAGCGTTGTCTCGGGAAAGACTCTTCCTTTTGCTTCCCCAAATGTTAATGAAACGGAAATTCCATAAGACATAAGACAAAACGATAATTACAAAAAAAAATAAAATCAATGCAAACTGATTCGCAAACTATCCCTAGTCCTTAAGCGCGAGCCATTCCCAATGGATTGTTAGAACGCCCTCAACAGTAAGAAAATAGTCTTATGCCAAAAGCTGCCTAAGCACATAGGGCAAGATGCCTCCGTGGAGATAATACTCTACTTCGATGGGGGAATCGAGGCGAGAAATGACTTTCACGCGTTCTATTTTCTCTCCTCGATGAATGTCTAAGGTCACGGTTTGCATTGGTTCCTTTTTCCCATCATCGAACAGGGAAATTTCCTCTTCTCCTGTGAGCTGGAGCGATTCCCAGCTTGTCCCCTCTTGAAATTGCAAAGGAAGAACCCCCATCCCCACAAGATTGGAACGATGAATGCGTTCAAAACTAGAAGCAACAACTACTCTTACGCCGAGAAGATAGGTTCCTTTTGCCGCCCAATCGCGAGAGCTCCCCATGCCGTAATCTTTTCCTGCAAAGAGAATCAACGGCACCTTTTCTCTTGCATACAACATGCAAGCATCAAAGATGGGCAAAACTTCGCCATTGAGCCAACATTTCGTCCATCCTCCTTCTTTGCCTTCGATCATGTGGTTGCGAATGCGCACATTGCCAAACGTTCCCCGTACCATGACGTTGTGATTTCCTCTTCGACTTCCATAGCTATTAAAATCCTCTCTTTTTACACCGCGAGAAAGCAAATACTTCCCTGCGGGAGTATCGGGAGAGAAGGCGCCTGCAGGAGAGATGTGATCTGTCGTAATAGAATCGCCAAAAAGGGCTAAAATGCGCATCTTTTTGAGTTCTTTTTCTTTGGGAGGCTTCTTGGAGAATCCTTCAAAAAAGGGAGGGGGTTGGATATAGGTGCTTTCTGGGTCCCATGCATACTGCGCACTCTTTTTTACATGCACTTCTTGCCAAATGGGATTGTCTTTGAGTATGTGTGCATAACGGCTTTTAAACATGTTCGGTTGCACATCTTTTGCAATGCATTCTTGGATTTCTTGGGATGTGGGCCAAAGATCTTTCAAAAAGACAGGGTTTCCTTTGCCATCTTTTCCCAAAGGCTCTTGGGTCAAATCGATGTTCACGGTACCTGCCAGGGCAAAGGCAACGACAAGTGCGGGAGACATGAGAAAATTGGCCCGCACAGAGCTATGGATGCGCGCTTCAAAGTTGCGATTGCCGCTGAGTACTGATGCAGAAACAATGTCGTGCTCTTTGATCGCTTTTTCAATCGTTTCATCGAGAGGGCCACTATTTCCAATGCACGTCGTACATCCGTAGGCAACGAGCTGAAAGCCCAATTGATCTAAGTACTTTTGTAGCCCCGCTTTTTCCAAGTAGTCAGTTACGACGCGAGAACCGGGAGCTAAGCTTGTCTTTACAAGCGGATTGACTTTCAAACCGCGTTCGACTGCTTTTTTTGCAAGAAGGCCTGCCCCGAGCATCACTGCGGGATTGCTCGTATTGGTGCAACTCGTGATCGCTGCGATGACGACAGATCCATTCTGCAACTCCATATCTGAAGGATGTGCAGCAACGTATCCAGGGTTCACAAGAGAAGTACTTATAGGTCGATTGCCCACCATCTCTTCTTCATTCCTACCTTGCGTAGTTTCGTTTAAAGAAGAGACGCCTCCCATTGCATGAGGTGCGCGCATCGTAAAAGAACCATCCGAGTGAATAATCACTCTTTTATCTAGTTCTTCTCTCTTTTTCCCATATCCCCCTTCTCCCACAGGAGCTGAAAATAATTGCTCCCACTTTTGCGAAACATCTTGCAAATCAATGCGATCTTGCGGCCTCTTTGGACCAGAAACACAAGGTTTAACATCCTGCAAGTGCAACTCTAAAAGTTTTGAATAGACAATCTCACCCTTCCGCGGCACGCCAAAGAGCTTTTGTGCTTGCAAATACGAACGAATTGCATGGATGTGCTTTTCCGATCGCCCCGTCATGCGCAAGTACTCCAATGTCTTTTCATCAACGGGAAAGTACGCAGCTGTCGCCCCATATTCAGGACACATGTTGGCAATGGTTGCGCGATCGGCAACGGTAAGACTCGCCGTTCCCTCTCCATGAAATTCGACAAACTTATCTACGACCTTTTCTCTGCGCAACATTTCCGTAATGCGCAGAGTAAGATCCGTTGCTGTGACTCCTTCTTGCAAATTCCCATGTAAATGAAAGCCAATGACTTCCGGAACAGGAATAAACATCGGTTGGCCCAGCATGGCAGCTTCTGCCTCAATGCCCCCTACTCCCCAACCTAAAACGCCTAGGCCATTGATCATCGTCGTATGCGAATCTGTTCCTACAAGCGTATCAAAATAAAGTAATCCTTGTTTTTTATTTTCTGTGACAACGGTAGCAATGTGTTCGAGATTGACTTGATGAACAATTCCAATGCCTGGCGGTACGACTTTAAATGCTTCAAATGCCTGTTCTCCCCATTTTAAAAAAGCATAACGTTCGCGATTTCTTTCAAATTCGAGTTTCAAGTTAAAGAGAAACGCATCTTCGGTGCCTGCGCGATCCACCTGGACAGAATGATCGATGACGAGGTCCACAGGAACGATGGGTTCAATCTGTTGCGGATTTTTGTGTTGTCTCGCCATGGCATCTCGCATCGCAGCGAGATCAGCGAGAAGGGGAACTCCAGTAAAATCTTGCAAAATGACGCGCGAGACGATCAAGGGTACATCTCCTCTCTCCGTCCCCCAATGCGCAAGTCGCAGCACATCTTTTTCCGTAATCTTCTTCCCATCGCAATTGCGCAGGAGCGATTCGAGCATAATGCGCACAGTATAAGGAAGACGAGAGATGTCGCACTTGGTCTCTTCTGCAAATGCAGGTAGCGAATACAATGCGCGATCGGGATCTTCTCCCAATGCTTTTACTGCACGAAAAGGATTCTTTCTCATCGTTTCTCTTTTTCCCATGGATAAGCATCGCGTGTTCGATGGAGAGGTTTTTCTATGCGAATGCACACATCACCCTGTTTTCGCACAATAGGTTCTTGTACGACATTTTTTTCCTTGAGCTCTTTCAATTCTGACTCTTTCCAATTTGCACAGCTCGACAAACAAACAAGCATCCCCAACCCCGTGACTTTGACGCCGAAATTCAGGAAAAAAATTTGCTTCGCGAGCACTAGCAAATTTTTCTTTCTCGATATATACCGAAAAATAGTCATGCCCCATCTCATTGCTCGTAGTAATGCCATGCAGCGCATTGTAGCCGATGTGCAAAAAATTGCAAAAAGTCATGCCTCCGTGCTGATCGTAGGAGAATCGGGCACCGGCAAGGAAGTGATCGCCCAAGCGATTCATGAGGCATCCCCTCGTGCCGAAAAACCCTTCATCAAAATCAACTGCGCCGCCGTCCCTTCCCTCCTGCTCGAGTCGGAATTTTTTGGACATGAGCGAGGAGCTTTTACAGGAGCAACGGAGCGTAGGCGTGGTCGATTTGAACGCGCGCATCAAGGAACACTCCTTCTCGATGAAGTGACGGAAATTCCCTTGGAACTTCAACCGAAACTTCTTCGCGTTCTTCAAGAACGAGAATTTGAACGCGTCGGTGGAACGGAAACTATTCCAGTTGATGTGAGGCTCATTTCGACAACGAATCGTTTCCTCCAGGATTCTTTGGAAAAAGGAGAGCTACGTCAGGACCTTTACTATCGCCTCAACGTCATTCCCCTTTTTCTTTCTCCCCTTCGCGAACGAAAGGAAGACATCATTCCCTTGGCAGAATCCTTTTTGCACACACTTTCTCTAGAAAATAACATCCCCTTGAAACAATTGAGTGATACGGCGAAAGAGTTTCTCCTCAACTATCCTTGGCCAGGAAATGTGCGCGAGCTTCGAAATGCCATTGAGCGCGCTTTGATTCTCCATTCTGGGGATGCCTTATGCCCAGAACACTTTCAACTCGAAGGACCACGGGTACATTTTGATGCCTGCTCTCTTCACGAAGTAGAGAAACGCTGGATCCTCGCAACTCTTGCAAAACAAGCGCAAAATCGCACTAGGGCTGCTCGCGCGCTAGGCATTAGCGTACGCACATTGCGCAACAAACTGAAGCAGTACTAGTACATAGTTAACTAGACACTAGAGTCTGTCTCTGATAATAGTCTCTAACCGAGAAACCAAATAGAACGGTACAGAGAGAATGCGATCGCATGCCGAAAGAGGATGTTCTGAAATTCGTATCCCCATCCGACTTCTTTTATCGTTTAAGAAGCTGTGCAATGACAAAATCGAGCCTGTCCCCCAGAATTTCGCTCCCAAAAAAGAAGAGATTGATTCTGGTAGGGAAGAGAATATGCTACAATCTCTTGCCCTACAAACTGTTTCCCGAGAGCTCCGGCATTGATCTGTAAAAGATCTCGATCAAAAAATTGAGCGGCATCCACTTTTGTTGCCGTTTGTAGAAGACCCACATCGAGATACAAAAGCTTGAAGCGATCTTCTCGTACGTGCGCATGCAAAGGAAGTCCCGCCGCTGTTGTCGCTAAGACTCGCTCCAACAACAATGATTTTGGTTATTTTATGGCTAAAATTGGTACCTATTTTGACCATATAATGACTTAAATAAGTACCGATTTTAGCCATTTTCCACTAAGTGGAACAGAATGAGGGAGTTTTCACTGATGATGTTTCGTATGAATCGTTCGAGATATGGCCCGCAAGCTCTCTTGGCAGAGCTTTACCCAGGTTTCCCATCTCTCCTTTGGCTGTAGCCTTGAAAGAATGGCATCGAGCGAAGAAAAGAGAGCGATCTTCTCCTTTGCTTCGGCAAAGTCATGCTCCAGCAATGCGAGGCGCCCTGAAGAAGGCTGGGGCATCGTGCATTCCGTTCGTAGCAATCGGGCACAATGTTGCATGTGGCAAAGCTCTTCGTATATGCGAAGGAGTACACTAGAGAGCTGCTCTTTCGATAGCGGAGGTTTGGACGCCATTTGAATCTCGGAATGTACGCGTGCATGTAGATCACATGGAGGAAATGATAGAAGATCCTCTAGGGATTTGTTCGGGATATGGCGAAATCCAAGTCCTTGCATAGACGCATTGGCGAAGGATACTTCAGAATGTGCACAGGCAAATGCATCGATGCAATTTGATTCCATCACCCATTTTCTATGCGTATAGATCCACTGCCCATGGATATCTTTGCGCCGAATCGCTCCTTTTTTATCTTTTTGTTTCCATTCCGGATGAGAAACGACTCCCATGGCATATCGCTTGTTTCCTGTATAGGCAAGATCCACTCCACAAAAATAGATGGGCGAACAACCGAGCTCTACTGCGAGTGCCGTTGCAAATGCTGTCACAGAAAAAGCCTCCATCCCAAGTTCTGAGCCAATGGGGGATCCGGATAGACCCATTTCTTCTTCTAATATGCGCTCGCAAGGGCCGCCTGTTGCACTGCGCATATATCCCTTGGGACCACAAAGCGTAGAAAAAACATCGCTATGAAGCCTCGTCGCATAAAAAAGAGGCATTTCAAAACAAGAAGAAGCGCAAAAGCGCGCAAACTCTTCTTCATTGGGGTCTACTGCAACACCGAGATGTGGAACGATTTTCTTTGCACCTAGTGCCGGGATTGCCGAACCGCAAGCTATAATGAGAGCACGCTGAGAGACGTTCGCGAGAAGAGGAGCAGCCTTATCAAGAGATGGTCCCGCTCCACAAATGAGCGCGGGCGTCCCTCGAAAGGCATCGCGAAGTTCGTGAACAAAAAATGAGCTTGTCCACGCATATGCATTGGGCAGCACGTTGGAAAGGAGTCTGGGATATTGCAAAAGTTCTGTATAAAGCACACTCACAATGGTGGAAAATCGATGGAGCTCTTCGGAAAGAATGCGAAACCGCCGTTTCCGTTTGTTGGAATGCAGCGCTGCCACCGCAATGCTATCCGTTGGAAATTGCAATACGACCTTTTCAACCTGCTTTTTTATGGATTGCTCCCAAAAAAGCCCTACTAGATGGATGCGCGGGTGAAGAAGATAACGCTCTGCCCCAGGCGTCAAAAGAAACTGTTGAAGTCTCGATAGTTCATCTTCAAGAAGGACAAGCATTCGCTTGGGTCCGGCATCCAACCAAGATTCCAATTGCGAAAACACCTCAGCATGAATCCCGTATACATAGAGGAGATCGACATCAGGAGCTTTAAACGCAAATCGCTCCACATCCGTTTGAGGAGCAATCGATGAAGCTTGAAGGAGTAGCGCAAGATCGGGATAGCGCTCTTGCCATGCTTTGCTATGCATGTTTCTCCTCTTCGCAAATGAGCACGCCTTCGCGATCCCACGCACGCTTTTTGCAATGACCCATCTCATTGTAATGCCATTCCTTGCTGAGCATGCCATCTATGAAATAGCGATGGAGTCCAATAGGCCTATTGCTCGAAAATTTTCCTTCGTAAAGAAGCCTTCCGACTGCATCCCAAATGCGATCCCAGCCTTCTTTTTGGTGTTGCACATAACTACAAACGCGCTTGGGTTTTCCTGAAACCCAAAATAGTTCAACGTTGCCATGGAGCGATCCATCTTCATATTCCATGCGAGAGCGAATGGACCCATCTTCATACCATGCTTCTTGGAGCCCATGTTTACGTCCAGCTTGGTATCGCTCAAGTTTTTCTCTCATCCCAGAGAGAGAAAAAAAGTGTGCTTCTCCCACCTGCAACCCTTCTTCGTACGTACTCGTAGCTAAGATCTTCCCGCTAGGAGCATAAAAGGTGGAAGGGCCATGCAGTTTCCCTTCCTTGGTACCAAATCGCGCTTTACACGCGCCATTTGGGTAATAGAGTATTTGTTCAACGAGATCTCCCATGCCATTCCTCCAACACATGTATGAAAAACGCCATCTTGTGCATCTCTTCTTTTCCAGGACTGCGAAGAAGTAACGGACACCATAGACGCCACAAGGGCTGCAAATATGCAGCATAGCAACATTCCTCTTCGAGTTCCATGAGAAGACATGTGCAATGACCCTGTTTTTCTGGATCTTTGCACATCTCGAGCCACTCCTGCGCGATGTTTTTTGCTCGCATGAGACTTTCCTCAAATTGTTTCTCCACATGTGCGCATCTCTCTTGTGATGGCATATGGCAAGCTACCTTCGGAATAGACAAAGAGGCATTGCCTGGCACTTGGGGCAAATCCACCTTCTCGATTCTCTTCGCTCCCGGGATGAAAAGCCCATCCTTTGTCACATGTAACCAATGCACATTCGGCGTGTTCTCAATGAGACGCGCAAGCCAGTGTACGCTCATCACCCAATCACTCCTGCTCTTCTTTCCTTCGTACACGATGAATGCTCCTGCATGCTCCTCATCCGGCAATGCACATGCATACGTTGTGCCTACGACGCAAAAATCCATCCCCGCGAGAAAAATGGGATTACATCCCAAGTGCACGGCGAGAGCTGCACCAAAAGTCCCTGCCGTCCAACCTGTATCAAAAGATTCCGCATGCACACCACACTCTTCGCGCAAATAGCGCTCAAAAGGCCAATTCCCGCTCTCTGGCATCCAAACAAGTGGATTCGGAGCTCCTGCTAAAAGAGAATGCGCAAAACGCGATTGGTAAAAGAGAGGCACATGGCCAAGTTGCATGGCGGAAAATCGTGCAAGCGGAGGATCGGGATCGAGATAAGCAAGTGCATGCGGCGTGATCCCCATGGCATGAAGAACCATTCCTCCTGATCCACACCCAATGAGCAATGCGCGATGGGAGCAATCCTTCAAACTCTCAAGAGAAGGCCCCCCTCCACATACAATTGCCGGCATTCCTTCACAACATCCCTTCAACGCAGGGCCAAAGGCACTTCTAGGAAGCATTGCACCATTGCGCAGTGCATTTTGTAGTATTGGGATGCCAAATTCCCTTGCATCTGAAAACCGCAACTCCGCTTCAGCAAGTCGCATGCGAAATCGTTCAAAAAAATGCTCTGCTTGCTCCTTTTTGTCTTTTTCTCTACACAAAAATTCGATGCGCATAAAGAGGAATTTTTGCACAAACGCTTCCAGCTGCATTTCCCAAAACAATCCTAATGAGAAAATGCAATGGCGAGGGTGCACTGATGATGCATCTCCTCCAGCACAAATGAGAATGCGCTCAGGCTGCTCGTCTAACCAATGCAAAAGGTCTCTGTCAACCTTTTCTCCAAATAAACAAACAACGTCGCTTTCCTTCATCATCTACAGCATTTTGAACACTCATCAAAAGCATGGGGACCTATCGTTCCCTCAACAATCATCTCAGGATACCTCTATCCTACCTTCAACGTCTGTAGCAGCGTTTGATAGCTGGGGATCCCGGAATGCCAGAGATACGTTCCACTTTGCATGTCACAATACCCCCACCGCATCTCTCCTGCACACGCAAGCGCGACAAAAGGAGCTCGCACAAATGCATTGTATCCAATAACCTGTTCGGCTGCGGCATCCACTGTTTCTCTTTTGCACTCTATGAGTAGCAACGGGATGAGTGTGTTCCCCACCATGCCATATGCTAAGAGATCGATTCTTCGGCGAGGGGCTCTAGCATCAGCAAATTCCTTTAACTCTTTTTCCACAGCAAGCCACGCCCTTGGAAACCCTAAATTTTCTACAAGCATGTGAATGAGTGCGTTTCGTACGTCCGCTTCTAAAAAATTACTCGGGTTGGATGATTCCGTAATTGTCATCGGAGCGACGATAGATGAGTTTGAGTTTATTATCTTCTTCCGATCGATAGAGCAAGAACGGGTCATTTGAAAGTTCCATGCGCATGATGGCTTCATCCATCGTTAGGATTTTAAGTGGTTTTTTTTCCGTGGCAATCACTGTATGCGGCGCATAGGTTTCTATCTCTTGTCTAAGTGTTTCTTCTTCTATTGCGGCATTGATCTCTGCAACTTCGTCGTAGGGCTTGTGCACAACGTTTACGACCATGTCTACATCGCTCAATTTCTTTTTATGATAGTCCTGAATGCGACTTTTGTAACGAAGGCAAAGCACTTGCAACTTATCAATTGCCTGGTCTATCGACGCATACAAATCCGTACCACTTGCAGATACTTTGATTTTCAATCCATCAAATCGCATCACAATTGTGCATACATGCTCTAGCTTCTGCAATTCGAGAACCACATGCATGAACAAAATATGCGTGTGAAAGCGTTCAATTTTGGCAATCTTTTTCCAGAAATAGGTTCGAATAGGTTCTGTGACATCTACATTTCGTCCTACAATCTCGATATCATATCCTAGAGCTTCTTCTTCTTTGAATTTTTCTTTTTCCATCGCGAATCTCATTATATATACATCTCGAAATGTTTCAAAGAATTGCCCAACGCTGGTGAGATAGACTTCCAAATGATTCCAGTTCCCATCGCTCTATTAGAAATCGAATCTTGCGCATTACCCATTCAAAACTTCTACACGCCCATGCAGCACTTTGGAGAGCGGCTGGATATCAATCCACGTATTATTTTTTTGTGGGAAGTGAAACACTCTGATTGCAAAATCGTCTACCCTGAAGGTATATGGTTCTGGAAAATAAGATCCCAACATTTTACCGCCTGTTGCTGTGCACAATTGCTGGGTATAGGGAACAAGGGGATCCCCATTTGCATAACTTCTGTGTAAATCGTTGACGTTGAATAGAACGATCTTTTCTTGAGGTGTAAGAAGAGGATGGTCTGGAGCAAGAACTGTTTGATTTGTCCGACACCGCATCGCGTTGATCCAGTCGTCTTCCTCTTTCTGCGACCAGTAAGATCCGAAAATCCTAGGCTGCACTTCCGGCTCTTTTACTGGTGTTATATGCCATGTCAAGTAATCTGGGAATCGTTGAAAGGTGGATGTTTCAGGATATCTTTTTCTCGTCAAAGACTGTGTTTTGTTCGTCAAAGGCTGTGGTTTCAAACGCAGTGTTCTAATTTTTGAATGAAATTTTCGTTTTTTTTACTCACTCTTGGGAGGGAATACGTGATTTACATAAATTTAGAACCATCAATAAAAAATGGAAGAGCGTAGTCGATAATAAATGCTTTAAGTTTCATTGGGAAAACTTGAAAAAAGAAAACCCTCATCTTCAAGAAGCCATATTAGAAATTGATAGGCTGAACATCTCCTATTTTCATAAATTTTACGTAGCATACAAAAAAATGAATCTTTCCTCAAAAATTAGAACACTGCGTTGATCCAGTCGTCTTCCT
>JAKAAD010000010.1 GCA_021802305.1 bacterium | reverse complement strand
AGCACCCCCCATCTTCTTTGTAGCGCATTCAAGACCTCTTGCGTAACTAAGGCTTCATCGATATAAGGGATGAGAGTTCGTTTGCTTTTTTATTTCTTTCTTGCTACTATTTTTTTGTCACATAGGAGTTAAAAATTATGTCTACACCCAAAGAACTCATTTTCGAAGAAACAGCTCGCAACAAGCTCCGCGAAGGAATAGATAACCTCGCGAAAGCAGTATGTATCACTCTTGGTCCTCAAGGGCGCAACGTTGGTCTTCAAGCCTCTTGGGGTACCCCCAAAATCACCAATGATGGAAATAGCATTGTCAAAGACATTGAACTCAAAGACACCTATGCAAACATGGGCGTAACCATTGGAAAAGAAGTCGCAAGCAAAATGAAAGAAAAGTGTGGGGATGGAACAACGACAAGCCTCCTTCTCTTGAATGCATTGGTGCAAACGGGAGTGAAAAATATCGCTTCCGGAGCAAGTCCGATTCACATCAAACGCGGCATCGATAAAGCGGTCGAAAAAATCGTCTCTGAATTAGAGAGTATGGCCATCAAAATTAAAACGGAAAAAGAGACAAAAAACATTGCCATTGCCTCGGCATCCGGGAATGAAGCTGTGGGCACTTTGATTTCTAATGCCATTCAAAAAGTAGGACGCTCTGGCGTGATTACGATCGAAGAAGGCAAAAGCACTGAAACAACCATTGATATGGTAGAGGGAATGCAATTTGATCGTGGATACGTGAGTCCCTATTTCGCTACGGATGCTGAAACAATGACGTCTACATTGCATGCACCACGTATTTTAATTACGGATAAAAAAATCTCTTCCGCGCAAGATATTCTTCCCCTTCTGCAAGCAATTGCTGCTTCTCAAACATCGCTCTTGATCATTGCAGATGACATCGAATCCGATGCGATGTCCACGCTCATTGTCAACAAAATTCGCGGAACCTTGAAAGTCGCTGCTGTGAAAACACCTGGTTTTGGCGATCGACGAAAAGCATACCTTCAAGACATTGCCGTTCTCACGGGCGGTACTCTCATTTCTGAAGAAACTGGCCTTATTCTCAAAAATGCCACCATCGATCTCTTAGGAAAGGCAGAAAAAGTCATGATTACGAAAGAGAAGACCGTCATCGTTAATGGCATGGGCAATTCCAAAGAAATTGCCGCTCGCATCAAACAAATTGATGGAGAAATTGGCAGCACAACCAGCTCCTATGACAAAGAAAAGCTCGAAGAGAGAAAAGCGAAATTGGGAGGAGGCGTTGCCATTATCCGCGTAGGTGCAACTTCAGAGCCAGAAGCACAACACAAAAAACAACTCTTTGAAGACAGCCTCAATTCGACGCGTTCTGCTCTTGAGGAAGGAGTTGTGACCGGTGGAGGCGTTGCCCTGTTGCGTGCAAGTCGCTCTGTGGAAAAAACGCTCAAGCTCGATGGGGATGAAGCAATCGGTGCAAAGATGGTCTTTAAAGCCTGCGAAGCTCCTGTTCGCCAAATCATTGCAAATGCTGGCTTAGACCCCTCTCTTTTCATCGAGAAAATCTTATCTGAAAAGCCTATGATGGGTTTCAATGCAATGTCAGAATCCGTAGAAGATCTCGTAAAAGCTGGCATCATTGACCCCGTCAAAGTGGAAAAGCATGCTTTGCGCTATGCGGCTTCTTCAGCAAGTGTTGTCCTTCTCTCCGAGGTATTGATTGCCAATGCCCCTGAAGAAGACGAACAGTCTAGCCATTCATGATCGATTCAGCTCGCGCAAGAGCTGCATCTATGTGTGGGAGTATATTTTCTCGACCAAGACGTGCATCTAAACCAAATCGCTTGAGATCGCTTAATGGACTTTCTGCAATTCCCGATAGCATGAGATGAATTCCCTGTTTTTGAACCATTTCATGCAACGCGTAGAGAGCATGTAACCCCGAAGCATCGATCATAGGAACTTTGCGCATGAGAAGAATGAGCACCTTAGGTGGCTTTTCGCGCTTCAGCCCAAGCACGCGTAAATGATCAACCACGCCAAAAAAGAGAGGCCCATTAATCTCATATACTTCAATCCCTGGAAAGGCACTCTTTTTAGATTCTGCTTCTTCTTCCATCTGAGAAGAGTCGCGTACGACATCTTTGTGATCGCCCATGCGTTTGATAAAGAAACAAGCAGCAAGACCAATCCCCACGCCTACCGCTGTTGGAATATCGAGCAAAATCGTCAGAAAAAAAGTAGTAACGAGTACGCTAATATCCCCTAGAGGAGCACGCAAGAGATGCTTCAATGTGCTTAGCTCGCTCATTTGCCAAGCAATAACTATGAGTACAGCTGCAAGTGCAGGAAGTGGCACAAGACTCACGACAGGGCCAAAAGCGTACAAAATGCACAAGACTACCAGTGCATGCATCATGCCAGCAATCGGTGTTTTTGCCCCGCTTTTGATATTTGCTGCTGTACGTGCAAATGCCCCTGTGGCAGGCATGCCACCAAAAAAGCACGCTCCAATATTGGCAATTCCCTGTCCAATAAGTTCACAATTAGGTTTATGACGCGATCCCGCCATTCGATCGCCAATGACCGCAGCAAGTAACGATTCCAAACCTGCTAAAATAGCAATGGTGAAGGCATCGGGTATGAGAATGCGCAAAGAAGTGAGATTCCATGGAAGGGCAGGCAATCCAGGTTTAGGTAATCCTCTTGGAAGTTCACCATAGCGAGATAGTACGGTCTCGATCGGAAGATCCAAAATCCACACAATGGTGGTGACTAGTCCTACGGAGGCAATAGCCCAAGGGAGACGAGGCAAAAATCTTCGTATCGCAATGATCAGCCCCAATGTTCCCACCCCTACTCCTACCGCCCATGGATCGCATGTAGGAAATGCGGCCATCAGCCCTTTCAACTTGGCGATGAAATCTGCAGGAAGATTTCCCGTCTGCAATCCAAAAAAATCTTTCATCTGAGAAAGAAATAAAATACAAGCAATCCCTAGAGTAAGTCCTGTAACCAGAGGATAGGGAATGTACTTGATCAATACCCCTAGGCGAGCAATACCCATGAGGATCAATAAGAACCCTGCGAACAAAGTAGCAAGAATCAGCCCCTCGTAACCGTGTCGCGCAAGAATATCGTAAATAATAACGACAAAAGCCCCTGTAGGCCCTCCCACTTGCACACGACTTCCTCCTAAAAGAGAGATGAAAAACCCTGCAACGATTGCGGTGTACAGTCCGTGGGAAGGAGTCAGCCCAGAACTAATTCCCAAAGCCATGGAAAGCGGTAGAGCAATGATGCCCACAGTCATGCCTGCAAAAAGATCGGCCTTCAGCCAAGAAAATTTGTAAGTTTTGTTAAACACACATTCTATGGATTTAGGAAGATATTCCCTCCAACGCCTGTATGTTTTTTTTGTCTGATCCATTATTAATAGATTAAGCCTTTTTTTTTATTCATATACAATCGTAGAAAATATTTGAAGAGAATTGATTAAAAACATTACTGTGAAAGCAGGAAAAGGAAGTGCAAAATGAATAGAGCTAAGAAATTTATCCACAAAGACTTAGCAAAAAAAATGCACAAAGAAATTCGCCTTGCACAAAGCGCCTACCCTGTCAAAGAAGAGCTTCTTTTAAGCAACGAAGCGCAACCGGCCGCTTTTCTTAAAAAATATCCTAAAAAAATGGCAAAGAAATGGAACGAACAAATAGAGAGCCTCTCTTCTCACCTAAAAAAAACCAAGAAAAAGCGCTCCTTTCACGTCTCTAAGCGCACGACACCCGGAGAGCTTCTTTCTAGAGATGCTGCACCCGCTCACATTCATAAAGAAGGAACTCGTTGGTCGAAAACTTTAGTTGCACAAGCGCAGGGTAAAAGACGGTATAAGGCAAAATAGAATATACTACATAGTACATGTATCGATTTGCCCACATTTCAGATTTGCACTTTTCGAAGCGTACATGGGACCCTTCTCAATTTTTTTCTAAACGTTGGATTGGCAACCTCAATTTGCTCCTCCATAGGCAAAATGAGCTTGATCCGTTAGGAGTCTACCATCTCATCCCCTACCTTATTGAAAAGCGCGTAGATGCAGTTTTTTTGACAGGAGATCTTACCTCCACATCAAGCCATGGAGAATTTCAACTAGCTAAAGAGTTTGTAAAAAAGATGCAAGAAAAGGGGCTCACTGTATTCCCAATCCCCGGAAATCACGATCACTATACGCGCTCTGCTTTTCGAAATTTGCGCTTTTATCATTACTTTGATGCACAATTCAGCTTTTCAAAAGGCACCATTGCTACCGAGTGGAACCTCAAAGAACATAAAATCAGTGCAACTTACCTAGGCAATACCTGGTGGGTCGTTGCTCTCGACTGTGCCATTGCAACTCCCATCCTCTCTTCTACAGGACTCTTTGCCCATGAAACAGAGCGCTACCTTGCAGAGGTATTGCACTCTATTCCGAAAGATCATCACATCATTTTGCTGAACCATTTTCCCTTATTTAAAACAGACATTGGGAAAAAAGAACTCAAGCGCTACAAAGCACTCCAAAAATTGCTGTTGAGATTTCCTTCGGTCAAACTCTATTTACATGGCCATACGCACCGACATGCTATTGCCGATCTTCGTCCAAGTGGTCTTCCTATCATTTTGGATAGTGGGTGCACTGGTCATAAGACCCACGCCACATGCCACTTCATTGAAATTGATGCAAAGAGATGCGCCATTGAAATATGGGAAAAAGATCTGCACTGGAAGCCCAAAAAGGAAGTTGCATTTGCATGGTGAAAAAAGCACTCCCTTGGTATCAAGAAGGACTTCGTTTTCAATGTACAGGATGCGGCGCTTGTTGCACAGGAGCTCCCGGCTACGTTTGGGTCACAGATGAGAACATCAAGGAAATTGCGCAGTATCTCCACATCACACCGGAAGAATGTCGACGCAAATATGTAAAACGCGTCGATAATCGCTTCACTTTGAAAGAATTACCTATATCTTATGATTGCGTCTTTTTACAAGGACGTCGTTGCACCATTTATCCCGTGCGGCCTAAACAATGTCGTACATTCCCCTGGTGGAAAGAAAATCTAGATTCCATTGCTGAGTGGAAAGAAACCGCCAGGCGCTGCGAGGGAATTGATCACAAAGATTCGCCTCTCATTTCTCTCAAAGAAATTCAATCTCAGCTGGATTAATCTCATGCCTTCACACGATATGAATGTAAAACTTGAGATGACGCAAAAAAAATTGAGCTCATACATTGCAATTTTCCAAGCTTGTCTCGTATGCTGCAAAGTACATGTATTCCCCAAAGATGATGGACACTTTTCCAGATGACGTGCAAAAGCGCATTCAGGTTTGGCTCCATAGTACTATTGATGAGAACACCAAAGAAACCATCCGACAATTGCAAGCATCGAATCCGCAAGGACTCGCTGATGCTTTCAGCACCGATCTTTCTTTTGGAACTGGGGGCATGCGCGGCCTCATGGGAGTTGGGACAAATCGATTAAACGTCTATACCATTCGAATAGCAACGGCTGGTCTCGCTCATTACCTTCGACGCCAATTTCAAAAAAAACCCATCTCCGTTGTCATCGGTTTTGATTCACGCCATCACTCAGAAGAATTTGCGCAAGAAGCGGCACGCGTTCTCGCAGCGCAAAATATCCACGTCTTTCTATTGCGTGCCATTCGTCCCGTCCCTTTTGTCTCTTTTCTCTGTCGCTTTAAGAATGCAAATGCTGCGATCATGATTACTGCTTCGCATAATCCTGCAGAATACAATGGCTACAAAGTCTATTGGCAGGATGGAGCACAAGTCGTCCATCCTCATGATCAAGGGATCGTCGATGAAGTACAAAAGATCAAAAGCTTGGAGCAAGTACTTGCTTCTCTTGACGATCCTGAAGTGGAACGCGTTGGAAAAGAAGTAGATCCAGAATACATCCATGCTCTTCGACCTTTACAACATTTTCCCGATGCGAATCATCAATATGGATGGAAAGTACACATCGTCTACACACCGCTTCATGGGACAGGGATTACCTTAGCTCCTCAGGCATTAGCCGATTGGGGGTTTTCTAAAATCTCACTTGTTCAAAAGCAAGCCGTTCCCGATGGAAACTTTCCTACAGTGCACTACCCTAATCCCGAATATCCCGAAGCATTGCAATTAGGCACCGCACTTCTTCAAAAAGCAAATGCAGATCTGCTCATTGCAAATGATCCCGATGCAGATCGCATCGGCGTTGTGGCGATGCATCACGGCTCACCCGTTCGCTTGAATGGCAATGAAATGGCTGCTCTTTGTGCGGAGTTCATTTGCGCATCTCTTCAAAAGCAAAGGCGTTTGCCTAAACGGGGTGCACTAGTGACTACGATCGTTTCTACAGAGCTCATTCGCGAAATTGCTCATAGCTATGGACTTGCTTTTTTTGAAGTCCTTACGGGCTTTAAATACATTGGCGAAAAGATCCATGAGTGGGAAATATCTCCCAATAGCTATGCATTTCTCTTTGGGGCCGAAGAATCCTATGGGTATCTCATAGGCACACATGCACGCGATAAAGACGCCATTGCAATGTCGTGTCTCGTTGCTGAAATGGCTCTCCAAGCAAAACTACAGGGAAAAACATTGCGCGATCATCTCTTTGCCATCTATGAAAAATATGGAGTTTTTAGAGAGATGGAACAATCCCTTGTGTTCGATGCCACACAAGAACATCTTACACATATTCAGCAGATGATGGAAGAGCTTCGCAAACACCCCCCTCAAGAGATCATGAATATTCCTGTTCTTTATACCGAAGATTATCTCACGTTACTACGCACGTACGCTGATGGTCGTCCTCAAGAAAAACTCACATTGCCCTCTTCCAATGTCCTAGTGCTTCGGCTGCAAGATCAAAGCCGCATTGTCGTTCGCCCCTCCGGTACAGAACCCAAACTAAAGTTGTATGGCTCTACGCGTGACAAAAACAAAGGTTCTATACAAGAACGCTGCAGCCAATTAGATCAAAAGCTCAATCTCCTCATTCGCGATGTCAAATCCTATATCCATAGCTAAGCTAGCTCCTTGTCACAGGTGCTTCTTCGGGGCTAGGCCTTGCCAAGGCTACAATCGCTCTCTTTTTCAGTCGCTTTGTCTCGCTCTTTTTTCTCATGCGCCTGGTTGTAACGAGCGCTTGCTCTCTTTTTAAGGCACTGACGAAAGAGCGTTTTCTTCCGGAAAAGCAATGAGTTTCTCGGGATATTTGATGCGCGCATGATGTGTGACCATAAGTGCTTTCACCATCGCTTTTTTGACTCGCGTAAGCTCTTCAAAGGTAAGAGAGCATTGATCTAGCTGCCCTTCCATCACTTTATCTCCAACGAGCTTGTCGACAAAGGCCTGCATTGCTTCTTCTTCTGTTTGCTCCAAAGAACGCGAAGCGGCTTCCACGGTATCTGCAATCATCAAAATAGCAGATTCCTTTGAGCATGGTTTAGGACCGGGGTAGCGAAAGAGAGCAGTATCAACCTTTTCGAGATTTTTTACTCGTTCGAGCTCTTTTCGATAAAAATAATAGACTAGAGTCGTTCCATGATGTTCTCGGATGATGTCGATAAAGCTTCTTGGGAGACCATATTTGCGCGCAAGAATCTCTCCTTCTGTCACGTGAGCAATGATTGCTGTCGCTGACTCCGAAGGCGTAAGGAGCTGATGAATGTTAAATGCTCCCATCTGATTTTCCACAAAATAATGGGGGTTATTTAATTTTCCAATGTCGTGATAGAGTGCAGCAACTCGGCAAAAAAGATCATTTGCTCCAATAGTACGTGCAGCAGCTTCTGCCAAATGCCCTACGACAATACTGTGCTGATAGGTACCCGGGATCTCCATGCTCAATCGCTTGAGAAGTTCTGTGTTCGGATCCATGTACTCCATGAGCGTCATGTCCGTCATGATGCTAAAGAGCGATTCGAAAATAGGAAGGCAGCCAATGGCAAAAAGCGCTGTGGCTCCAAACATGCCGAATAAGCTTACGCTATCGTATAAGAGATTGATATTCCAAAATGCATTGAGGCTGAGATTATAGGCAAAAATGAGTGGGATACAGCAGAGCCACACTTTTAAGAGCACTGTAAAGACCTGTTTTCTTTTGTGTAGCGTGCGCGCAAAGAGGATCGTGAGGACAGAAGAAAAGAGATTGAATAACAAAAAGGGAATCTTATCTACAGCCAAGGTCATTCCAAAAATGACCGAGAGAAAAAAGGAAACGGCGACTGCCACTTCACTGCCAAGCAATACCGATGTTAACAAGGCAGCAAAAGGAATCAATACGGGAAAGCGAACAATCTCCATCAAATTCCTTCCCTCATACAAGAGAACATACTCGACCATTTTGGCAAAGGCCATACTCAATACGAGAATGAGTACGAGTAATGTCATCTTGCGTAAAGATCGGAGCAAATCCCCATGCACAGCGCGCAAGTACAGCACAGCTGCTAAGAGAACACAAGCGGAGAGACATACACTTCCCAGCATGGCAAGAGGAGTCCAAGGATTGCGCTTTTGCATGAGTGCATTTTTCATCGAATGCACCATTGCAATATGCCTTTTCGTCACCTTTTCCCCACGCTTCACGATCTGTCCGCCCGCTTCAACGTGAGTAAGTTTTGTAGGAATTTTGCTTTGAACGCTTTGTTTTGCGAGACGGTCTGCGGAAGCATCTTTTTCCAAATTCCACCGTTGCGCGGCGCATGCGCGAAGGAGATAGTCTAGTGCTTCTTTGCGTCCTGCAATTTTCCCTTGGAAGGCATTTTGGATGCTCCCCCAAACTCCTTCTGGGAGATAGACATTATTGGGCGCCTCGCGTCCAGAATGTTTGATGGGAAATAAAGTATGCTCAAATGCGTCGAAACGCGTTAGTTGCTTGATGGTACGCTCTGTCGAAAATCTAGGAAGCGCAAGTTGTTCTTCTAATCCGTTGAGCAATGAATAGAGTTCGTCAAAGGTGCTTTCGGGGAGTTCTTCGCGCCACTTTTCATTGGCAATGAGCCCCTGTTCGTACTGCACGCGCCAATCATGCACCTGGCTTTCACTCAGTTTAAAAATAGGGCTAATGTCTTTTACTGCCTCTTGTTTTAAGACATCTGTCGCTTCCTCATCAGGAAAATCAAAATCGCTTTGCGCAATGACATAACGAGGTGCACGCGTACCCACTTGCAACATCTCGATTTGAATTTCACGAGAATGAAAGAAGAGCGCTAACAAGGACAAAAAGCCAACAGCCAACAAACGGCGCGCTATGATCCAATGGCTCCCTTTGATCTCTTGCCAACTTTCCTTAAAAAAGTCGTAGATAGATTTTAAAACCATTGTACTCATGGTACACCAACGAAGATATTCCTTGAAGATGGGTGCACCAATGCAATATTAAAAATTTAATTTCAAAATCCACGCACGGATTTATTGATAGAGGCAGCGAAGGAGCGTAGAAGCTGCGACTAAGCGCAGGATCTGATATGGCTCTTGCAGAACGGTGAGCAAAAAAGGAATGGATCGCAGATCGCCAATATTGGCAACTGCTTCTAATATGTACATTTTGCTCTCACGATCGACTTCGGCATATGCTTCTTGTAACACATCAAGGGCAGCTGTCTCCTTGCCAAAAAGAGCAAGAATGAGCGCTGCTTGAACGCGTAGTTGTTTATCTTCATCATTGAGTAATGCTCGCACAGCATCTAGAGCGCCTTCATCTCCTTCTTGAAGTAAATTGAGAGATGCCCCTTGCGCAACTTGCGCAAAACGCGTTTGCAACAACATCTTTACCGCTTGCTGTGTGTTGGGATATTGCACAATGCTAAGTACATTGAGAAGTTCAAGATGAATCTCTTGATCGACAAACTCCGGCGTATTGGGAATCTCTCTACTGTGTGGAATTTTACTGGGAGCAAGTGCAGAAAAAAGAGGATTGGCTCCGCTTTCCCACATCAAAAGTTCTTGGAAAGAACCCGATGGCATCACAAATTCTCCTAACACACGCGCAGCATCCTCAACATGTTCGCGCTGCCGTATGAGTCCTAAGGCCAGATTAGCTCGCACATATGGATCCTGCGAGGCAGTCATTGTCTTCCATGAAAGAGAAGAACCATAGTTCCCACTTGCAGCAAGCGCTGCTGCTGCCAAGCGACGCATTTTTGCATCTTTTCCTTCTAACCATGGAACAAATGCACGTTCGCCTTTCTCTTGGTCGAGAAGAAGAAGTGCATACGCAGCTGTAAGTCCTATTTCAGGAGAAGGATCGGCAAGCATTCGCTCTACAAAAGGGACAAGAGATTTTTCTTCTACCTTCTGTACTCTCAGCAATGAAATTGCATTGAGTACACTCGTGCGCACATCCAAAGAACGATCCTGCAATAAAGAAATGAGCATGGGGATCTTTTCTTTCATCTCAAAGTGAATAGCTAATTGCACAGCAAGGTGCCTGAGTCCGGCACGATCGCTTTTGACAAGACTCATCCATTCTTCATCGTCTACTTTTTGCGATAGGGAAATGAGAGAATGCATCGCTACTTCCTTTTCTTCTGCACTTGTTTTAGAGTTCGCTATGATTTCTTTAAGAGCAGGCGCTAGCTCGCGCATGTGTAGTGCCCCGATTGCCTCTATCACCTGTAAGCGCACGTACCATGTCTTTTCGCGCTGGAGCATTTGTCGTATCTGTGCTTTTAATGGATCATCTCCCAAAAAGCAGGCCAAGCGAATCGCAATGAAACGCAAAAGCGCATTCGTGCTGTTCAGTTCCTGAAGAAGAAGTGGCACAGCTTTTGCATCGTTGGTGAGCGCAGCACTTACGAGCGCATGCAGCCGCACATAGAGCTGAGAAGAATTTTTGGCTTGTCGCAACGTAGACCATGCAAGCTGCTCCAAAAGTTCTCTATTGTTTTGAAAATGAGGACGGCTTTGCCATTCCTGCCACGCCTTTCCTACATCTCCACCTGCACAGAGCGCTTGGATATAGGCTGACTGAATTTCACGAGAATCAGGAAATATGCGAATGGCTTGTTTTGCTTCATTGATCGCACCTTTGCCGTCGCGAAGGAGCATGTGATTGTATATGCGTCGTTTCCTATCGAAACAACTTGCATTGTGTTGGGGCACATCTTCATAGGCCACTACACACAAAGAAACAGATAGAAGATATGCAAGCCATGCCTTCATTCCCTTTCACAACCCAAAATGCGTCATTTTTCGTCCACCAATAAGATGAAAATGCAAATGAAACACAGATTGCCCCGCGTTCTTTCCGTTATTTGTTAACAAGCGATAACCATCCTCGACGCCAAACTCTTTGGCAAGGCTTTGCGCAACCGTGATGATCTCTGCAATGATCGGAAAATCTTCTGCCATCACCGATTGCAAATCGCGAATCTCTTTCTTTGGCATGATCAAAATATGAACAGGAGCAACAGGAGCAATATCCTTAATCGCGAGAACGTGCTCGCTTTCGTACACCTTTTCGCTAGGGCTCTCCCCGCGTATAATCTTTGAAAAAATCGTCATAAACTTTCTACTGCTTTTATGGCATCTTCTTTCGTTGCCCAAATCGAAATGAACCGTCCCTTATGGCAAAAAATAGCACCGGGTATATGCGTTACACTCTGCAAATTGCGATCGCTGAGCCCTGCCCAGCTTTCGGGAAGAGCTCTTCTCATTTTCATAGGCTCATTCAAAGAAGGAGGAATGCAGCGCAATTTCCAATGATCTCCTGCGGGCATAATGACATAGAGTGCAGGGTGTCTCTCCCCTCCTTCTGCAAAAAATGCTTCCATCCAAGGCATAGGGACATCGAACACCATCCATTGATCTGAAGAAGCCATTACCTGTTTCACTTTCATCCTACTCTCCTGCACATAGTTCCATTGCGCACATAGACGTGTGAGATGTCCAAAGACAAAATCTATCGCCTCTAAAAAAGCCCGGTTCACTGTCTCTTTAGATGTATCGTACTTTGCAGGCATGAAATTGGCAACAACGGAAGAAAACGTAGCAAGCCAATTCTCTTTGGGGGCGTATCCTTGATCTTGTGCATCAACGCTCCGAATGAGGACGCGTTGAAAATGGTCGTACATCTCATCGCTTACCTTGCCCTGCTCTTTGAGATAGAGCCACACCATTCCCGCACTACTCAATGCGCCTTGGTAGGTAGACTGATGATGGTCAAAGCGCTTCTTCTTTGGATCGTACTCTCCTCCCACATCGCAGATAAATTCGCATTTTTCTAGTTGCAAAGGATCTCGCGTGCGAATGATCTTGTCTCGATCGACATAGCCAAACAATAAGAGAAGAGCAATAGCTGTCACTTCATCTGCGTGAAAGCGTCCATCATGAGTTCCAACACTACGGTCCATCATCAAAATCATGATATCCCCTCGCTTTGATACAGACAACAATGTAATAACAGTGTATGGAAAAGGAAGCAGCATGGATACGTTCTTAGCCGCAGCTCCTTTCGATCTCGTATCCCCTGACGGATTTATCGTTGAGCAAAAGCGGCTTTCCCCTCGTACGCTCAAAGTGCGCATACGCATCGAAAACATTGCACCTAATTTCATTGGATTTTCCATTGATCCATCGCACATTGTTTTTAATTTAAAGAGCACGCTCGCTCAGCTTGGGCTCAATAGCAAAACAGAGAAAATCTCCCTCGATCACAAACACGCAATGGCAGATCTTCATGTCTTATTAGAAGCTTTGGGTGTGTTAGGCACACTTGTCCTAGATGTCCTTAGCGAGGGCACCTTTGTTGGCAAACTATTTTGCGAAGAACCTACAAGACGCGTAAAGAACCCTGATTATTTATTGCGCATGTTTGGGCGCACGGATCGAGAAGGGCGCCCCTTGCTCTCATTAGGAGGACCTAGAGGAAGAGATGACCTCCTTTTAGAACGCGTGGATGGACGTACCATTGCTTTTTTACAGCTTCTTTCGGGAACTCTGACTTTTGATATGCCTGCAATGAAAGGATTACTTCCCACAATTGGAAAAGCATTATCAAATCCTTCCTTCCGCTTGCGAACGTTAGTACAGCTGAATCAGCAATTGCTTCCACTTGCAAAACGTCGACCAGAACCCAACGAAATGCTTCTTGTTCACACCGTTCCTTTGCACATCCGAACGGCATACGGAAAAGTCGTAGCTTCTCTTCTTCCTTCGGGATTTACACATACGACAGCAGATGTACTTGAACCGGATACAACAGCATCAGGTGATGTTTACGAACTCTTTGGCAATGCCAAGAAGGAGATTGAAATCATACCCATCGAGTTCTATACGATTGATCCTTATCGCGAACATGTATTTTTTTCAGATCGAGATCAACTCCAACAATCCTTAGAAGATCCGCGTTCTCTCTTCGATGCTTTCAAAACCGCACCTCAAAATGAGGGGATTCGAGCTGCAACATTCGTCGTGAAAGGAGAACAGTTGCGCAATCTTTCTCCGAAAAGCTGGATAGCGAAAAAGACAGAAAAAATGCCTCTTCCCGGTCTTTCTCATCCTCAGCAGCAAGCTCTTTTAGTGGAAAAATACATTGAACAACAACCTTGTTATCCTCTGCTCAAAAGCATGGAAAATGGATTGATTACCAGCCAAGGGATTCTGCTTACCCGCTATTTTCCCACCCCTCTCATGAAACGCCTCTTCTTAAGTGATCTTGTACAACGCACTGTTCACTCTATCTATTTTCAACAGCCCTCCCTTGAACATACTGCATTTTTTTCTCACGAAGACCGAGCGTTTTTGCTTGATCTTGCCAAATTTGGCATTGCGGTTTACTGGGTCGATTCTTCTACAAAAAATATTCTTCAGTACGTGCCTAAACCTGGGAAAGATTCCGGCATGTTTGCTCCTCTACACCTTGTGGATGATTTTTTACGTGCTACTATGTTTGGCATTTACGGATCCACGCTCATTGCAGGCGACTTTGAAGCAGAATTAGCAGAACTCATCCACGGCCTTCAGGAAATGAAAAGCACCTTGCATCATCCGATGTTCAATGCAACAACCCCCCTTGCCCTCGTCACTGGAGGTGGCCTAGGCGTGATGGAAGTAGGAAACCGCGTTGCGAAGCGCCAAGGGATCCTCTCTTGCGCTAATGTTGTCGAATTTCGCTCCTCTGGGAACATCAATATCAAAGAACAACATGAAAACCCCTATATTGAAATCAAGATGACCTACCGCTTGGATAAATTGATTGAAAGACAAGCCGAGTTCAATCTCGATTTTCCCATTATATTGCCTGGAGGATTTGGTACGGATTTCGAACAAAGTCTAGAAGAAGTTCGTCGCAAAACAGGAGCTGCACCCGCTACGCCTATTCTCCTTTTTGGAGATGTAGAATATTGGCGAAAAAAGATTGCTTCCCGTTTTCAATGCAATCGAGAAATAGGGACTATTGCAGAATCGGAATGGGTAAGCAACTGCTTTTACTGTGTGCAAACAGCGAAACAAGGCCTACATGTATATAGAGACTATTTTCTCAATATCCTTCCGATCGGGCCCTCTGCTCCGGTTGCAAAAGAGGGATTCGTCATTGTCAATGGAAAATAGTTTAAAAACCCCAGGAAAAGCCAATTTCCCAATACTCATCGCGCTTATCGAAAAACTGTCCTTCATAAGAAAATCCTTGGTTATACTCTACAAAGAGGCGCATCTTGCGTCCCACTCCTTGAAGTTTCGAAAGCTCATATCCTAGCATGAAAGTAAAATCGTAATCCCAACGGCGCTCCTGCCAATTCTCTATATGCATAGCAAAAAATGGAGTGCCATAGAGGCTATGATAGTCTAGTTTTTGTCCAAAAATGCGAAGTTCAACCCCATATTCAATATACATTGGTTTAAAGGGAAAACTGCGATCGCTATGAAACACCGCACCTGGGCCCACATACAAGCGCAAATGCTTACTCGCCTGATAGGATAAGAAGAGGTCCATGGCTTCTATGCTGAGATTCCTGCGCTTTGCAATGTACTCGGGGTGCGTGATAAGAAATTCATCTCCTAAATGGGAAGAGATGTGATAGATCCGGTAACGAAATGACCATTTATCTACAGAATAGGTAAGAGGAATCCCCACGAAGAAGTCTGTGTTGACGAGTTCACTCCATTCATCTACTCTTTTTGGCAAATGCCAATAATTAAACACCGACCATATCCCTGCTTCGATGCCAATCTGCATGTCTCCTTGCCAACGAAAGACATTGCGCCAGCGAAAGATAGGAAAATCATCTCCCAAGGAAACAGCAGCAACAATTTGTCCTATTACCTTGTCTCCAAAGCGCATCGCAGCAGAGTATATGGGTTGCCTTGGATCTGCAATGAGCGGAGCAAAAAGCGCAGTAGACTGGGGAAACCAAACTCCCTCAACGCGAGGACCTCCTATGTATTTTTCGTGCTCCTGTTCCACTTCTGCAGGAGGTTTTTCGACAATCTCTACCCCTTTGACTCCCGGAAGATCTTTGACATAAGAAACAATTGAATTTGCGAGGAGTTCATTGTTGGGAAGATTGTCGAAAAAC